>JACRFO010000004.1 GCA_016217865.1 Candidatus Kerfeldbacteria bacterium
ACGACCTGCTTCCGGTACCGTCAGTTAGGACGTTGATTTCAGGAGGTGCGCAAACTTCTTGCGGAACTTCGTGACCTTCGGGTTGATGACCATCTGGCAGTACGCCTGGTCGGGGTTGTTGGCGTAGTACTGTTGGTGGTATACCTCGGCTGGATAGAAGTGTGTGAACGGGGCCAGGGCGGTGACGATCGGCTGGTCGTAGACGCGTTCAGCAACGAGACGTTGGCGGACGGCTTCGGCCTCGGACCGTTGTGCATCGGAGTGGTAGAAAATGACTGACCGGTACTGCTCGCCGACGTCGTTGCCTTGGCGGTTCATCGTCGTTGGGTCGTGCGTCAGGAAAAAGATTTCTACCAATTGACTGTAAGAAATCGCGGCTGGATCGAATTCCACCTGAACCACCTCGGCGTGTCCGGTTTGTCCACCACAGATTTGCTCGTACGTCGGATTGGGGACAGTACCGCCGGCGTATCCGGAGGTCACGGCCAGGACGCCATTGAGGTCACGGAAAATTGCTTCCGTGCACCAGAAACAGCCAGATCCGAAGGTGGCAAGTTGTGTCGCGGTAGGCATGGGCGGAGTATAGCAGACCGGCGGCCCACCGTGCTATACTCCTGGTCCTAGCCCATATTTTCCATGACATCATTCCGAGACGCGGTGCTGGGAGGTGGATACCGAGCGGTCGTGAAACCGTTGGCTTTTCAATTTGACCCAGAAATGGTCCATGATCGGATCAGCTACTTCGGGATGACTCTTGGGCGCTTTGGCTTAACGCGAGCGGTGACCCGGGCCATGTTCGGTTATGAACACCCGTTACTGGCGACGACTGTTGCGGGCATGCAGTTCCGCAATCCGATCGGTTTATCGGCCGGATTTGATAAAGAAGGAAGATTAATTGATGTCATCCCGGCTGTTGGTTTTGGCTTTATGGAAATCGGTTCAGTCACCGGTAGTCCATCGCCCGGTAACGCCAAGCCGCGGTTGTGGCGTTTGCCGCGTTCGCGGGCGTTGGTCGTCCACTTCGGGCTCAACAGCAGCGGCAGCGCCGCGGTCGCCAGCCGGTTGGCAACACACCCCTGTCGGATTCCGCTGTTCGTAAGCTTGGCGAAGGCGAATCTGCCGGCGTTTGACGGCCAGACGACTGGAATCTCTGACTACGTGACCGCCGCCACGAACCTCCGCGATGTCGGCGCGGCGAAAGTAATCAATATCAGTTGTCCCAATACTACTGGCGGTGAGCCGTTCGCCGATCCGGCTGCGTTCGATGCTTTGCTAACAGCAATCGATCAGGTCGGTGTAACGCAGCCGACCTTCATCAAGCTCCCGATCCACTTGCCGTGGTCCCAACTCGACGAAGTGCTGGACGTTGCGGAACGCCACCAGGTCACCGGCTTCATTTGCACGAACCTCATCAAGGATCGGACACAAGCGAAAATTCTGGATCGCCAGGTGCCAGCCAAGGGCGGAATCAGCGGCAAAGTGATTTGGGAACGTTCGAATGAAGTGCTCGCTCACGTCTACCAACGCACCGGCGCACGGCTACCGCTCATTGGTGTCGGCGGTGTTTTCAGTGCCGATGACGCCTACCAGAAAATTCGGCTTGGTGCCTCGCTCGTCCAGCTGATCACCGGCATGATCTACCGCGGACCGTCGCTCATCAGCGAGATCAAGCGCGGCTTGGTAGCTCGACTGCAACGGGACGGGTTTAGCAGTGTAGCGGCAGCCGTTGGCGCCGACTATCGACCATCACCTTCAACGCACTAACGGTATACGCGTATGTCCGAGCAACTTGTGGAACAAACGAACGAACAACGGTTTCACAATCTCCGGGTGTGGAACGTCTCGATGGGCGGCCTCCACCTCGCCCAGGGCATCATCATGCTCCTGGTCAGCAGTGCCTTTGCGTTGCCAATCACCACGGCCTACGTTGAGTACGACCTGGCCGCGCAGAAACTTGGTACGGCGCTGACGACGCTGACCGACATCCGGGTCGGACCATTGGTGGCGGGCTTCTTGTTTCTGTCGGCGCTGGCACACCTCGTCGTGAGCGTTGGCGGCGGCTACCGCTGGTACGTGAACAATCTGAAGCGCGGCCTGAACCTCGCGCGTTGGGTTGAATACAGCTTCTCGTCATCGCTCATGATCGTGGTCATCGCCATGCTCGTTGGCATTTACGACCTCTCGGCGCTCATCCTCTTGTTCACCCTGAACGCGATGATGATTCTGTGTGGGTGGTTGATGGAAATCCATAACCAAACTACGCCGCGCACCGACTGGACCGCTTTTATCTTCGGCTGTATCGCCGGCCTTGTGCCGTGGGTCGTCATCGGTCTCCACCTGTTCAACGCCGGCGAGGGCGAATTTCGCGCGCCAATGTTCGTCTACTGGATCTACGGTTCGATCTTCGTCTTCTTCAACATCTTTGCCATCAATATGATCTTGCAGTACCGGAAAGTCGGCCGCTGGCATGAGTACCTGTATGGCGAGAAAGCCTACATTCTCCTGTCACTGGTGGCGAAATCATTGCTTGCCTGGCAAGTGTGGGCAGGGACGTTACGGCCGGTCTAAACGGGCGACCTGGAACGTCGGCGGACGGAGTTTGACACCGTCCAGAAACAAGACTACGGTAGTAGCATCATGGTCGATGAAGTCAAACTCCACCCAGCCGTAAAGACGCCAGACGGTTGGCAGTTTCGCGTTGACGTTCATCGTCAACCTCACCTCGTCAGCGTCTCGGAACAATACTACCGTAAATTGACGCACAGCAAGGTCTCGCCGATGGAATTGACGCTCATCGCTGTTGAAGTCGTCTTATCAGAACGTTCGCCGCAAGCGCTGACGGAAGAAGTGTCGCTCGAACAGTTGGCTGAACTCATTCCTGACTTCGAAAAACGCGTCCGGGGGCGAGTCCGGTCGACCGCCGCGACCAATCCAATCTAGTCTCCACCTACCTTGCTGGCCGACCGGCGATTTGTTACACTCTGCCTATGAGGGTCGAGCCTTTTCGCATTCCCGACAAGATTTTCGCCGGTTTAGCGGTCGGCGTCATGGTGCTCACGTGGGCGGTCGCCTGGTGGATTTTTCCCGACCTACCGGCGCGGATTCCTACGCACTTCGGTATCACCGGGCAACCTGATGGATTCGGACCGGCCAGTTGGTGGAATGTCTTTATGCCGGCGGTTGTGCAACTCGCTCTCGGCTTGTTGTTTTGGTGGCTGTATCGCCATCCGCAGTACTCGAACCTACCGAGCACGATCGCTATCACCTTAGTCCCGGAGCCATACCGAGTGATGCTCTACCGACTCATCCAACATTTCCTCGTTGTTACGCTGGTCATCATTAACCTGATGATGGCCCATATTACCATCGCGATTATTGGCGTTGCGATTGGCAGTTTGACCGGCTTGAATCCATGGCTCATCGGCGGATTGGTGCTGCTCTTGTTGACAGTAGTGGCAGTCTACTCGGTCTGGCTCTACCGGATCGCGACGCGAGGTGCCCGGGAAATAGTGGCGAAGGGTGAAAAGGCATGACGTCGACATCGACCGTTCAGCGGCCCTTGCGGTTCGTCTGGAGCTTCTTGAAACCAGACCGGCGAACCGTTCAGATGATTGTTGCACTACTCGTTATCAACAACGGGTTTTCGCTCGTTGAACCATACCTATTTAAGATCGTCATCGACCGATACCTGACGCATCTCGGTGATGCCATTGCCTTCCCGCAAACCAGCGACTTTGTTCACGGACTCGTCCGGCTGCTCGTTATCTGGGTTGGGGTGGCCTTTGTGTCGCGCGTTGCCAAGAATTTTCAGGACTACTACACCACCATGGTGGCTGACCGGTCGGGGATTCGCGTTTTTGATTATGCGTTCACGCATGTCCTTGGGTTGTCGATGGACTACCACGAGTCGAAGAAGACTGGCGAAGTGATGCGAAAGTTGACAAAGGCACGCGAGGACATTACCAAGCTCATCAAGACGATGAGCGACAAAATCCTCCAGAACTCGGCGACGATTCTCTTCATCGTCACGTTCTCTTTCATCAAGGAGTGGCGGATGGGCCTCCTGATTACCTCATCGATTCCCATTTTCGTCTTAACGACGAGCCTGATCGCGAAGAGAATCAAGCAGCTATCGTTGCGGATTAACATGCAGCAAGAGCAGTTGCACGGCTCGGCCGTCCAAGCCCTCGACCACATCGCCGTCGTCAAAGCCTTCGGGACCGAAACCTACGAGCGCGATTCGGCCAACCGCGACAACTGGGCAGCGAACGGCTTCCTCCGGTCGCAGACGCGCGCTTGGCGGACGTTGAGCTTCATTCAAGGGACGCTGATCAACGCCTTCCGTACGGCCATCGTTGGGTACGGCACGTATTTAGCTTTCCGCGGCACCATCACGCCCGGTGACGTCATTTTCTTCACCTTCTACGCGGTCAATATCTTCATGCCGCTCTATGATCTGTCGGATGTCTACACGACGTATCAGGACGGCATCGCCTCGACCGAACGGTTACAGACGATTCTTCATGAACAGGCCAGCGTCGCCGAACCAGCCGCGGGATTCCGTTCAGACGAACGAACGATGCGCGTCAATGTTGAAACCATCTCCTTTCACTACACCCCGGACCGGCCGCTGCTCGCGGACATTTCGTTCGCCCTCGCACCAGGCAAGAAGGTGGCGATCGTTGGCGGTTCCGGCGGCGGTAAGTCAACGATGACAAAACTGCTCTTGCGGTACTACGACGTGACGGCTGGCCGCATTCAGGTTGATGGTCATGACATCAAGGAGTGGGATTTGACAGTGTTGCGGTCGAAGATCGGCGTTGTCTTCCAGGACAACATTTTGCTAAACGACACCATTGCCAATAACATCAAGTATGGTTCATTCAGGGCCCCCCTGGATGAAGTCGTGGCTGCAGCCAAGTTGGCGAATGCTGATGATTTCATCCGCAGCTTGCCGGCCGGGTATGACACGATCATCGGGGAGCGGGGGATGAAGCTCTCCGGTGGCGAACGGCAACGGGTCGCGATCGCTCGGGCTGTCCTGAAACACCCGGCCCTGTACATTTTCGATGAAGCGACTTCATCGCTCGATACGCGTTCGGAACAGCTTGTCCAAGCAGCGATTGATCACGTCTCGGCCGGCGCTGCGAGTTTGACGATTGCGCACCGCTTGTCGACCATCGTCAACGCCGATGAGATTCTCGTCCTCGTGCAAGGACGGATTGTCGAACGTGGGACACACACCGCCCTGATGGCGCAGAATGGTGAGTATGCGAAACTCTTCATTGCCCAGCGGCAACACCCCAGCGAATCACCACATCTTGCCCCCTGGATAGTTCCTAGGAGTACTTGATTCTTTAGTGTTGATGTGGTACGAATAGAGGGCCGTCGCATATTTCACAGACGGCTCTATGGCAACGCTATCACGCAAATCAGTCGCCTTGC
This sequence comes from Candidatus Kerfeldbacteria bacterium, assembly GCA_016217865.1. Classification (GTDB taxonomy): domain Bacteria; phylum Patescibacteriota; class Patescibacteriia; order SBBC01; family CAIJZX01; genus CAIJZX01. Next base: position 5,446 of record JACRFO010000004.1, read on the forward strand.
TCTTCCTCGGCGGCGCAGCGATCGATGAACGCGATCGTTTGGGCGACTCGGTCAGCCGCGCGGCCCACGTCAAGCCGTGGATGGGGCGCATGGCCGAAATGGATATCATTGCTGATACGAAAGGTTTTTTTATTGCTGACGGGCTGGGCCACGTTGGCATTCGAGACTGGAGCCGCGCGGCCCGTACCATCGTTGAGCAGTATCAAGAATTCGATGGTTTTGTCGTTGTCCATCAATTTGGCACCGTGCCAACAGCTGCATTCGCCTTATCGCTCATCCTTGGCCAGATTGGGAAACCAGTCGTGATTACTGGATCACCGTTGCTGTCCGCAGCTGAACGGGCTGCTGGCGTACCGAAATTGAAGATCGCCACGGGCGGGGAATTTGGCGCGCGAGCGAATTTCATCAACGCCGTCCAGGTGGCCGTTTCTGATGTTGCTGGCGTGACGGTCGTCTACGGGAGTCACATCTACCGTGGAGAAACGTTGGCTGGATCGATGACGGCGCTAGCTGGTGAAGTATTAGGGAAAATTGATTTTGGCATTCGTTTCTTCGGTCAGCAATCGAAGCGCACCTCGCGAAAAGTGCAACTCCATGATCGTTTTGAAGAACAGGTCGCCGTGGTCGAGCTCCTCCCGGGAGTTGATGTCCAGCGACTGGCCAAGTCGATGAGCCGGACTCGAGCAGTCTTCCTCTCGCCAACCGAAGGAGGAGTCCATCTCCAGGCTGCGATTGAGTCGCTGCTCAAAGGCTTGACCCAAAAAACCCCGATCGTGCTGTACCAGCCGAATGATTCCTTCGAGCCGGCGGCGCCGGTCCTGCGCGTCACCGCTCCGACCCGGTCAACGGCGCTCCTGAAGACGATGTGGGTCCTGGGGCAAACGACAAACTTGGGGACGATGCGTAAACTCCTTAGCTAGCGTATGCACGTCTACTTCTACGGACCACGAACCAAACAACCGGAACGGCGCAGTGCGTACGTCGTGATTAAAGAGGCGCTGCGTTTAGCCGATGTGTATGTCTCGACGAATACGGAAGAGGAAGAAGTCCAAGTGTCCGCTGAAGTTATGGCCGATAGCCGTGAACGGGACGTGCCGTTACTCGAGCGGATGGACGCCTTTCTCTTCGAAGGCACGACCAGCGACCCGGAGATTGGTTTTCTCTTGGCCCACGCGATTGCCCTGAAGAAGCCCGTCCTCTATCTCTACCAACGCGGATCGGTGCCGCAGGTCTTTTCCCATCTTAGCCGGCGCGAATTGCCGAAGTACATCAACGTTGTCGCCTACGATCAAGCCTCGCTGGGTCGGCAGGTCACCGAATTCCTCCGCTCGACGTCGGGCGTGCGCTTACGTGAAGTTCCGCGTATCAAGTTCACGCTGCGGATTACTTCCTCGATTGAAGAGTACTTACACTTCAAGACCCACAATACTAAAATCACGAAGGCCGATTACTTGCGTCAGGAGATTGAGCAGACGATGGAACAAGACGAGGAGTGGCAAACCTACCAGCACAAACGGCGGCAAGCAGATTGAACAGAAAACCCACCTATCCGCGGTGGGAATTATTCCTTGATCCCGAGTAGTCGTTGGAGAGCGATTAGCCCGCCGAGGACACTCACCAGGCCGATGAGCATGAGCCAGCCGGGGTGGATGACGAGGAACCGGATCACCAGCCACAGCTCCGGCAGGAGGATCGCCCCGATGGCGATGAGCCCCGCCTGGAGGGTTTCTTGGAATGTCAGCGCGACGGCACTGACCGTGATGACCGTGGCTGTCCACATCAGACGATGGGCCATGCCAACCTCCTTGTTGGGACCGGCGAGGGGAAGAACGATACGTTCAGCCTACGTCCACCCTGGCCGGGTGTCAACGTTCAACGGTCCACTGTCCAGCATCGTCAACGCCGGCTGTTTTCCGGAAGCCAATCCGGTCCGGTACGTCGCGTTCGGTCAACCCCCAGAACGTTCCGCGGGTGACGGTGAAATCACCGAAAGCGTCATTGAGTAGGTCGAGGGCCGCCGCTAATGCCGGAGCATCTTGGTGTTTTAATCGCGGCCAAAGTTCGAGCTGATCGACATGCGGTTTTAAGGAGAAGAGCGTCATAGCCAGGTAGTTCGGTATAGCCCCGGGTGGCAGATCGTGCATGAACAGGCGCCAGGCCCGAACGAAGATGTCGCGTGTATCAATCAGCGGCGCGCTGAACGTTTCGGCTCCGCCGCCGCCTGACTGTCCGTAGCGCGCCTGAGCCCAGTCGGGTAAACCAAAACCGAGCCACAGGCCGTGCGCTTCGAGTTGATGGTGGCGGAGCCGTCGTCCGGCCTTTTCGCACAACTTCGCGAGGATAGCTTTCGGGTAGTCGAGGGACGTGGCGCGCTTCGCAAAGACGTGTGAGTGGCCGATGGACTTCGGTTGGCCGGCGGACTGCACGGTCGCGAACTCGATGCCGTTGACATTCGCCCACAGCTCATACCCCATGATCCCAAAGACAGTCATCAGGTTGGCGACCGGTGCCCGGCGGAGGTGGCCGAGCGTGTAGATGTTGAGGAGATTCAACCGCTGCTCAAGACGATGGGCAATACCCCAGGCGTCGGTCAGTGTCCGAGGATCGAGGTGAACCGCGAGGTTTGATTGGTCGAGGACGAGCGTCTGGCCCTTCGGCGCAACGTCTGAACCGAATTTTGCGAGCCAACGGGTTGGCGCAATCCCGATCGAGCAGCGCAGCCATTCGCCAACGTCATCGAGAATCCGGCGGCGGATCTCGTCGCCGATTGCCGCGGCTTCGGCTTGAGTTTTGACGAAACCAGTCAGGTTCAAGAATGCTTCGTCGATACTGTAGAGCTCGATATCTTCGGTATACGATTTCAGGATGCGCATGATGCCGGCGGTCACCGTCCGGTACTTTGCGGCGTCGTTTGGAATGAGGATGATAGCCGGATCAATTGCCCGTGCTTCACGGACACGGACGCCGGTCTTGATGCCCTTCGCTTTCGCCTCGGTTGATGAAGCAATGATACAGCCGTTCGGGGACATGGTCGCGACGACGCCGACCGGCCGGCCGCGGAGGTGTGGATTCGCTTGCTGCTCAACCGAAGCGAAGTACGAGTTCATGTCGAGGTGAAGGATAACGCGGGGGAGCATAGTGACGAACAAGTTGACAGGTAGCGATTGTTTCTCTAGGCTCACCGGGACCCCAACCCTAGGAGGGTGATCCGATGGATACGGGAGAGAGGATCGCGAGCGTCCGACGTGTTCAGCGCCGCCTGCAGAAGTTGGCCTGCTACGTCGACGCCTCTGACGAGCAGCTACTCGAGGCTCACCCGACGCTCGAGTTCGGAGAACTGCTCACCAGTCTGAAGCACGACATTCCCGGCCTGCATCACGCTCCGCCGCTCTACCTTCTCAAGCATTGGTCCGAGCAAATCGATGGTCTGATCGTCCGGGCCCAACCCCGGCTGGCACTGGCGACGGCCTGCCGGCGGATGGCTCGGGCGCCGCGGCACCCACCGTTCTTCCACCTGGCAGCCACGGCCAGTCTCGACCTCGGGTCGGTCAAGCTGGCGATCCTCCTGCTCCAACACGCGAAGTGGCTCCACCCGGGGTACGCGGAAGCGATCCGTGACCTCGAGATGCTGCTCCTGCTGGACAATGCGAATGGTTCCTAGCCTTGCTCTACGTTGCGAGGCTTCTTTTATTCGAGCGTGTAGACCTCGTCGAGAGTCCAGCGAAGCGTTTCCGGGTCGTAGAGGAGCACGTAACTGTTGGCGGCGTCGGAGACGGCAAAGCTCCAGAGGTAGCGGTCGCCTTGCTGGCGTTTGTAGACGAGGTTGACCTTCTCGACGACGTACTTCCGTCCGCTCCAAACGAACGCGAGCGGTCGGACTTTCGTGCCAGCAAAATCAACGGCAACCCGGACCGGCACCTGGATTTTCGTCGGGGCCGACGTGGGGAGGGGGAGAGATGAACGATGGCCGCGGTCGGACATACCTCGGTAGTATAAACCGAAGAAAAACCGAAGTCAAGGTGGGGGCTCTATTCGCTCCAAAAAGAAGAAGCTCGGGTCAGGCGAGCTCGGGGCGGGGGAGGATCGTGTTGTAGGCGTAGCGCCGGGCGAAGCGGTCGACGAGGTGGAAGGGAACGCCGGTGTCGGTGCAGCGCTTGATCAGGGCCTCCTCGTGGGCGTCGAGCGTGCAGCGGTCGTCATCGTACGGGTCCGGGAAGTACGTCTCCCGGTCGGTGACCTCGAGGTCGAGGAGCGCGAGGTCGCAGAGCGCCTCGTACTGCTCCCGTTCGAGGCCGTCGGCCATCGCGATCCGCG
>JACRFO010000020.1 GCA_016217865.1 Candidatus Kerfeldbacteria bacterium
CGAAACCGAAGGATATGACTTTTGTTCCGGACTGCACACTGGCGCGAAGTTTATCCGCGACTTTCGGCATCATCACGGTGATGAAGAATCCGTAGACAACCGTGACCGATGACAGGTCGGCTTTGAGGAAGTCACCGAGGGTGATGGTGACGTTGCACAACCCGCGCGTCCGCCACTTCGCTAACAACCACGGCCACCACTGGATTTCTATCCCGACGAATTTGGTGGCTGGATACTTCTTTGCTAACGCGGCCAAGACCGGGGCGCTACCACAGCCCAACTCATAAACGACATCCTGGGGCGTGAGTTCGAGGTGGTCGCGGAGCCACACAACCGCCCAGTGCGGCGTGCTGACGAACGGCAAACCAAAACGCAAGGTGTTCACCAGTGCGTTGAGACTGAACACCACGGCGATAATGACGCCCGCGAGAAAGATATAGAGGAAGATCAGCATGTAGTACAGTGTACCACGCGTGACTGGACACGCCACGCGCGTGGGGGTTGTCAAAAGGAGCATTTTATGATACACTATAGGTAGTGCGAAGTACCCTGTTGAACACAACACGCTCCGTTGCTGTCGTTCTGATGCTCCTGGCCATCGTGGCTGGGCCGTTTTCCGTTCCGACGGCTGGCGCGGCCGACGCACTGTTCAATCCGAACCTGATCATTACCGATGACCAGCTCCTCGACGTCAACGGGATGAACCAGACGAACATCCAGGAGTTCCTCAACGGGCACGCTGGGATTTTAAAAACCTACACGGCAACTGATACCGACGGCGTCGTGAAGCCGGCGGCGCAAATCATCTACGAAGCGGCGCAGCAGGCGCAAATCAGTCCGCGCTTTTTACTCGTGACGCTGCAAAAGGAAGAGAGTCTGATCGATGACGACACGCCATCACAAATTCAGCTCGACTGGGCCACCGGCTACGGATTCTGTGACAGCTGTACAACCACAACACCCAGTATCCAACAGTACAAAGGATTCGCTCGTCAGGTCCGCAATGCCGCCCAACTCGTTCGACGGTACCTGACGAACTTAGGGACGATAGGCATCACCACTGCCGCGATTTCGAATACTTGGGGACCAGGCAAGACGAACAACATTTTGTGCATCAGTAGCGATGCCTCTGGCGGGCGGAACATCTGCGTGCCCGGTACCACCATCGCCATTACCCCGGCCAACAATGTGACGGCCATTCTCTATACCTATACGCCGCATCCGGGTGGCAATTACTCGTTCTGGAAACTCTGGAATCAGTACAATTTCAACCTCTTCCGCTTCTATCCCGACGGTTCGTTGCTCAAGGCGAAGAATTCGAACACCACGTACCTCATTCAAGACGGTCTCAAGCGCCAGTTCTCTTCGGCGAACGCATTAGCCATGGCTTTCAATCCGAAAGCGGTCATTGCCGTCAGCACGGATCACTTGTCGCAGTACCAGAATGGCACCCCCATCATCTTTCCGGACGACACGCTGGTGGCTGCACCGAATCGTGGTGTTTACCTGATCGTTGACGGAACGAAGCGGGCGATTCAGAGTCGAACAGCCTTGCAGATGCTGACGCGCGGCGATCGGCCGATTCCGAAGGCCAGCTGGGACCAATTGAACCAAATCGCTGATGGCGCGAAGGTGACGACGGACAATGCCTACAGTGCCGGCGTTCTCGTACAGAACAACAAGACCGGCGCCGTGTTCTACGTGAAGAACGGCTTGCGTCAACCGATTCCGGGGAGCGCGATCTACAAATCGCAATTTGGCAATCGCAAACCGATCCCGCTGTCGCCGGACACCCTAGCGACATTTCAGGAGGGGCCTTACATTCACTTCAAGGACGGTACATTGCTAGTCGGAAAAACTGGCGGCACGATTTTTGTCATCGCCGATGGCAGTCGCCGCCCGATTGCTAACTGGGCGACAATGAAGACCTACGGGTACGACACCATTTGGGCGACGCGGGTCTCGACTGACGATCGGTCAGTCGGCATTCATCCACTCGGTCAAATCCTCGACGCCAATACGTCACTGGTTGGTATCGCGGGAAAGCCCTAACCCTGGAGGTATCCATCGGCGCGAGCGGCGCCGAGTTTTTTGTCGTTAGGCCCAAGTCTCTTGGCGCGGGAAGTATCCCGGTTGTTGATCGGGGTGCGCCTTTTTGAAGGCGGTGTACCGCTGGCGCCAACGGCGCACGAACGCGACGGACGAGGGAAGTCGGCGGTGAGGTATGTCCCGCAGCGCGTCTTCGACATACCATACATTCCGCGTTGAAGTGCGCCAGTCGCGGAGGAGCGTTCGTAGATCAAGCACCCCGTAAGCGGTGATGTGGGCCTTGGCGTCAATGTAGGGAATGACGTAGCTGCGCGCTAAGGCGGCGATACTTCGAAAAACCGGTTTCCGCCCATCGAGCCCGATGTCCCGCGATTTTCCAATTGCTCCATACCGGCCGCGGCGGCGGTAGAGGAAAAGCGTGTGGTCGAGACCGTCGGTCGACTCAAGATCGAGAATCAGTGGGGGATAGCCATGCGGCTCAAGGAGCGCCGCCGCGGCCATGGCGCCCTCCAGGCAGTGCGCGGCGTGGTGTTTGGTCACACCAACAATTGTCCGCATCGTGTTCGCCGGATTGTAGGCGAGCGTTTCGAACCAACGCTGCACTCGTTCGGGCGAATCTAGGGACGTCATGGTTGGACGATGAATGTTACGTGAGCCGTGCGGCCCGCTCGCAGGCCCTCTACTTTTCGGACACTCGCTTTCAAGGGAAGTAGGTATGATCCGCGTTTATGATCGGGAAAAATTGACGTCGTCCATGTGGTGCTGCCAATGGTCACGCGGACCGGAAGGGAACCAAAACCGCGTCCGTATCCTCGAAACACCCGGCGAAGCTCACCACTCAACTTTTTTGGCAGGCTGACGAAGTGCCAAGCGGCCGGTCCGGGCCACAGCCACACACGGGTGCGGAACGAATGGGTAGTTGGGACGGGGGAGGGCATGAATGAAGTATAACAGAGGCAAGAAATGAACAGAAAAACATGACCCGAAGATAAAGTTGAAAAAACTCCCTAGTCGGGTATGATGGTTGTATGAGTATGATCGAGGACCAGATATTTGAACGCGAAGCGGCGATGCAAGAACACATCGAACGCGATGAGGTGAATAATCGCAAGATCATCGTCTATTTGCAGCCGCGATTGGAGGCCGACGTATTGAAACACATTGAGCAGGCCCTTAGTTCAGGCAGCGACCAAACGTTTGATTTAGGCGACCAGAAATTGAGTCTTGGTGTTGACGGGCTGTACCATGTACTGGAGCGTGGGATGGATGGGCGCTTTCACGAGGTCGAGTTGCCAGAAGAAACGAACGAGACGCAACGCGCGGCATAAGCGCCTAGAACAACAGGTGTTGCCAACATGACAGCCGCTGCGAAGGTGGGTTTTTCCAATCGTCTCGCCTCCAAATAGGAGGGAATATGTTACACTAACCACCATGAACAACCAACCTACACCCACTCATCACCGCATTGTACCGATTGCGTTGATCATTCTCGGCCTGCCGATAGGTGTATTTGTTGGTTTTCTACTGGTGGCGAACATCTTCTTTCACGATGAACAACCGCCGAATGACGCGGCCTTAGTATTGCCGGATATCAACGTCTCGACAACAGCCAACGCCTTTACCGATATCCAGAAACTTGATCCGGATGTTCGCGCTGCCGATCCAGACTTAGATGAACCATACACAGACGAGAAAGTCGATGCGATGCTGGCTGGCGGGACATGGGATGAAGCGTATGTAACGGCGATCGTGAAGAAGTATGGCCAAGCGATTACCGATTTTCGCACCGCAGCGAGTCAGCCAGTTTATCAAGACCCAGCAACAGCGCGTCCGTCGCAATTAGACAACAACTACATTCCCGACGTTGCTCGTTCAGTCCGCTACATCAGCAAGATCATAGCCATCGAAGCAGTACAGAAGGCAAAAAGCGGCGATGTATCTGGTGCACTGACCGAGGCGCAGGAGATCATCCGCTTAGGTGACTTGATGGAATCTGGGCAAGGGACGCTCATAGAGTGGTTAGTCGGCGGAAGCATCAAGCACATTGGGTTGGCGGCGGACCGTCAAATCGCTCTCGAGACTTCGTTGACAGCCGAACAAGCGCGGGCTACCTCCCTGGGGCTCGAATCCTATCGAGGTACGCCTGACGGTTTGGTGCGCGCCTTGAAGCTCGAGTATGCCTATACCAAAAACTACGTTAGCCAACGGCACGATCTGGGTCAGATATACGATAGCTTTTTCCTGGTCGTGAACAGCGATGACAACAGCGTGGTTCATCGCTCCACGACCGGCAAAGTCATTTCCGCCTTGGATGCCACCGGGGTGACACGATTCTACTATTGGCCGAACCAATCCTGGCGATTCCTGGTGGATCGCCGTCTCCAAGATATTCAGTTGGCCGAAGCCGACTGTCGGACAGCCGACTATACTCCTACCCAACCCGCAACATATAGTCAGCGTAACGGCTTAGCTCGATTGATCGAACCAAATACGATCGGTAAATTGTTGGCCGATATCGGCAGTGTTTCCCTCGGCGGCGCGGCTACGAAACAGTGCAATGAATCACTGGCTGTTGCGGCGACGCAAGTGGCTCTAGCAGTTAGCGCCTACCGACATGATCAAAACAAACTACCAACGACACTCGAAGAGTTGGTACCAACCTATCTGCCTGCTGTTCCGCTCGATCCATACAATAACCAACCGCTGCGCTACCTACCAGCAGAGAAACTCGTATACTCGGTTGGGCCAGCGCGAAACGACATAGGCGGCAGCCCGGTGATTACTGCCTGGCAACAACAGGATAATCCTTCGTTTGCAGTCAGTAAGTAGGCCGGTAATTTTCCCTCCATAAATCAAAAGACCACCGTTGGGTGGTTTCTTTGTAACAGTTTTATTGTCCCCGAAGCCTACTTGGAAAGTAGGCTGATGTTTGGTGGTAAACAAAAACTGTTCTTGCGAACAGCATTTGGAAGAGTCACATGGTCCCCGCGACGGCCTACTTTCCCCCCGACATGCATCGGAGTATCATCGGCGCTGGTGAGCTTAACGACCGTGTTCGGGATGGGAACGGGTGGGACCTCACCGCTCGAATCACGGAGACGATATGACTCTTGTGAAGGTAACGCTACTTGACTAAGGCGCTCGTAGCGGGGGAGAGCCAGAAGATCAGGCCAATAAACCCACTCACAAGCAACAACATGAGAACAAGCAGA
>JACRFO010000021.1 GCA_016217865.1 Candidatus Kerfeldbacteria bacterium
AGTAATGTTATTCAGACCGATGCCAAGGGTCCGAGCGGCAGAGATAAAAACCCTACGTGGAAGCTCTTCGGCGGGTCGATGATACAGGCGAGCTAGCCCACGGCCGGAAATAAGACTTTCCAAATCCCCCCGCTGGCCGCACCCACATCGGGCGTGTGATGACCGATCGATGACCTGGTGACCGGGACGAAATCCGGTCGGCGCGGGATCAAGATGGCGATCGATGATGCGTGTCCCACCAACGCCGGTGCCAATGCCGAGATAGGCGACAATCCGGAAACCGCGACCTGCACCATAGACCGCTTCACCTAAACCGGCCAGGTTCGCGTCATTCTCAATTCGAACACGCCGGACAGAAAACACCCTGCGCAGCACTGCGGTAATTGGCTGCTGATCCCAGCCCCGCAGATTCGAAGCGCGAATGACTCCGCCGGTTTTTTGGTTGAGCGTTCCGGGAATACCACCCACCGCTGCCGCGACTGACCGACCAGCCAGGACGTTGATCATCGCCCGGCGGTAGGCTGGCTCAACATCACGCCAGCGAGATGGCGTTGGCAGGGTAGTCACGCGGCCTAGACGTCCGTGATGTGCGAGCGCAAACCGTGTTTTCGTCGCCCCGATATCGAAGAGGAGTGTGTTCATCGCTTGATGAGTTTCTTGATTGTTCGCACGATACTTTCGGCGTCAAGACCTTCGGCCGATAGCAGTTGCTCGGGAGTACCGCTCTGCGGCGTCTTCCGAACAGCCAGTGACGTCACACATCCGGCCGACCGCCCTAGGGCTGAACGGATTGCTTCGGCTATCCCGCCCTCGGGATAATGATCCTCAACGACCACGAGGCGTTTTGTTTGGCTGGCGGCGAGTTTCAATGTTTTGAGGTCCAGCGGTTTGATGCTGTAGAGGTCAATGACCCGGACGTTGATCCGTTTCTGGCCCAGTTGGTCAGCTGCTGCTAGTGCGGCATGCAAAGTGCTCCCAGCCGCGACAATGGTCGCGACATCGTTGGGACTCCGTCGCCAGACGTGGTTGCCACCAATCGTAAATCGCTTCGTCACCGGGTATAAGACCGGCAGCTCCGCTCGCGTCGCACGTACGTAGACCAGTCCATCCCCTTTCAACGCTTTCTCGGTCAATGCTTCTGCCGCGACGGCATCAGCTGGATACAAGATAGTCGAACGTTCAAGCGTGCGGAACATGGCGATGTCTTGCAAGCCCATTTGCGATGGACCGTCTTGGCCGATATGAACTCCCGGGTGCGTGCCAATGTAGACTTGGTGCGTTCGCGCGTACTGGTTCATTCGTAGTTGATCGTAGGCCCGTGTCATGAAGGCGGCAAACGTTGCAAACACTGGGAGCCAGCCGCGAGCCGCCATCCCAGCACACATGCTGACCAGGTTCTGCTCGGCGATGTACCCTTCAACGAATCGTTTCTTATATTTTTTTTCAAAGAGTTCCGTTGACGTCGAATTTTTCACTTCGCCATCGAGGACGATCATGTGCGGAAAAACGCGACCTAACCGAACGAGTGCCCGACCAACAGCTACTCGTGGAGCAACTGACTCACCTAGCTTGTACTTCATGACGGTAGGTGCGCGGCGAACGGCGAGTCTTGTCTGACGACGGACTGGTGACGCAACCCGGCCATGTAGCCGCTCGTTGATCGGACCCAGTTCCTTTAGCGCAGTCGCGGCCTGACTCCGGTCCAAAACCCGACCGTGCCAATCAAGCTTACCCTCTATCATGCTAACGCCCTTGCCCTTGATCGTCTTGGCGATGATCATGACCGGGGCGTGGCGGATTCGCTGGGCTTGGCGGTAGGCCGTTGTGACTTGTTGGAGATCATGGCCATCGATCACGAGTGTTGTCCAACCGAAAGATGTGACTCGACGAGCGATCGCCCGGGTATCACGGCCGAGCATCGTCACCCCGCTCTGCCCTAATCCGTTACAATCAAGTATCGCAACAAGGTTGTCGAGGTGATAGTGCCCAGCGAGCTGGATCGCTTCCCAAACCGACCCTTCAGCCATTTCACTGTCGCCTAGCAGCACGTACGTGCGATACGTCAGTCGCCCTATTTTTGCCACCAGAGCTTCGCCGACCCCAATCCCTAAACCTTGACCGAGGGAACCTGTCGGGGCTTCGGTATAGCGAAATCCAGGCATTGGATGGCCTTCTAGAGGGCTGCCAAAACGCCGTAATTGCCCTAATTTTGCCCTTGGGAGAGCCCCAGCTGCGGCGTAGGCGGAATACAGCAGGGGCGCGGCATGACCCTTCGAAAAAACCAGTCTATCGTTATTCGGGTAGCGGGGGTGTTTCAGGTCAGCCCGGAAAACGCCGCCGAACAGTAGCCCTGTCACCAGCTCGACTGCCGACAGTGATGAGGTTAGGTGACCCGAACCAGCCGCGGTAGTGGAACGGATAATGTCGACCCGCACTCTTCGAGCAATAGCAGTGAGATCTGTCATCAGCATGCGTTAGGTATGGAGAAAAAGAAATCGTGGCCGGGCGACACCATCGACAGTCACCGTGCCCGTGAACATCTCCACGGGCCGCACCCAAATACTGTGGTCGCCATATAGTGCCTGATAGACTACCAGTTCAGCCAGCGTCTCGCTGTGATGCGCTACCCCAATCACCCGGTAGTGGTTACCTTTATAGTGCTCGTACTCACCGGGTTGGAGCTGCTGGGCTGCACTGCTCCAGGCTGGGACAGGTTCATTCATGTGGCCATTGTATCACTCCCCCGCCGGCTCGGCTACTTGATCAGCATCCCATCGCCGAATGAGAGAAACCGAAACTGGCGGCGACGTGCCTGGGCGTAGAGTTTGAGTACTTGCTTCCGCCCAACCATCGCAGCCACGAGCATGAGTAAACTGGATCGTGGCACATGAAAATTCGTAATCAGCCCGTCAACCATGGTCCAACGGTACCCCGGCCGGATGAAGATATCAGTGATCCCGTGGCCCGGTACGATTTTTCCGCGGCGCACGGCTGATTCCAGTGTTCGCGCCGCGGTTGTACCGACAGCAATGATCGGCCGGCCGGCTCGACGGTACTGGTTTAAACGCGCAGCCGTCGCACGCGTGATGGCGTAGTGCTCCTGATGCAGCGTACCAGACCGCAGTCGTTCGCGGGTGAGTGGGGCGAAGGTGCCAAGACCAACATGGAGAGTAACGGTAGTAGTAGCAACTCCATGCCGACGAAGCGACTGCACCAAACGGCGCGTGAAGTGGAGCGACGCGGTCGGTGCCGCCACCGATCCAGCCGTTCGGGCAAACACCGTTTGGTAGGCCTGCTGACGTTCAGCCTCACTCAAAGGCGACCGGTGCAAGTATGGCGGGAGTGGCATCCGACCGTGCCGGGTCAGCAGCGCCAGGACGTTGAGTCGGCGTAGTGGCCGAAGCGTGAACGTTGAGCCTCGCTGCCCAATAACGCGAAAGTGGTGAGATTGAATCGAAAGAACCTGACCGGCCGCAATCGCTCGATCAGCCAATACGGTCAGGCGGTGTGCTGTCCAGGCTGTAACGAGCAGCACTAATCGCCCGCCAGTTGATTTACGGGCCACCACCCGTGCCGGTACAACCTTTGTATCGTTGAATACTAATACGGCTTGCGGTGGCAAGTACTTCGCTAACTGTCGAAACGTGTCGACAACAACAGTCTGACGGCGTCGGTCATAAACGAGCAACCGCGCACCGTCGCGCGGTCGTGCCGGACGGAGTGCGATCCGGGCTGGGTCAAGGACGTAGTCGTAGGCCGCGCCGGGCAGCTGTCGGCGTGGTACCGGCATTAGTTATGCAGCGAGTTCAGACGTACAGTACGGGCAACGCGTCGCTTTCAATGAGACGGTCATCGTGCACCGTGGGCATGATCGAGTCGTCTGTTCGACCGGTTTCTGTTGGCGGTTGATCAGTCGGACCATCATGAAGACCACCGCGCCGATGATGAGGAAATCTATGACCGATTGGATGAAACGACCGTACGCCAGGAACACTGGTGCAGCGTCGGTGCCGGCAATTCTGACTTGTAAACCCGAAAAACTCACGCCGCCATTGATGACGCTGACAAAGGGCATAATCACGTCCGCGACGAGCGAACTCACAATTTTGCCGAACGCGCCGCCGATGATGACCCCGACGGCGAGATCCATGACGTTACCTCGGATAATGAATTTCTTGAAGTCGTTGAACATACGATCAGGTTAGTGAACTCCCCTAGTGTACAGCATTCTCACCCGCATGAACAGCACGACTACGTGGTGGGCGATGGTTGGCGTCTTTCGATTAGTGACTTCCAAAGGAAAAAGCTGATAACGATGAACGTTGCCACCGGCGATAACCACGTTGAGGTATGGATACCAAGCGCATCAGCAACCATGATCACTCCCAAACAGAAGATCGAGTACATCGCCCCGTTCTTGATATACTTGAGTTCCTTGATACGGGAAATGTTGCGAACCGTCAGTTGTCGCACAACAAACGCGCCCAAACCGTTACCGAGGAGGATGATCGGGACCGCGAGCGTGAAAGCAAATGCGCCGAGGACGCCATCGACCGAGAAGGTCGCGTCAATTACTTCGAGGTATAGGAGTTTGGCCACATCGTTCATCCCGCTCGAGGACATACCCGCCTCTTGCTCTTCGGCGTAGGACTTGAAACCGTGGGTGATGAAGAATGCCGTTGAACCCACCAGCGTTCCGATAACCAGCGTGACGTCTCGATGCATCGTCACGAGAGCCAAACCCAAGACGATGAATGAAGCGATGCTGTAGAACCAGGCGCCCAGGCGATGGACCAGACGTTCACCGGGAAGTCCATAGTGCTTCTCTTCCATGAAGAGCCAGTGTACGAATAATAGCAGGAGGAATGTTCCGCCACTGATGAGCAACACCGGGGCCGCGCGCTCAAGCGCGCTGATGACCTGCGGATCGCGGCTGAAGGTCGCGATGAAGGCTTGCCAAGGCCCCAGCCCGGATGACGTTAACCAAACGATGAGCCACGGCAACGCCCCGCGAACGAGGACGACGGCGATGAAGAAGCCCCACGTCAGGAACCAGCGCCGCGCGCGAGCTGCCATCGTTCCCAACACTTCCGCATTGATGATGGCGTTATCAAGGCTACTGACTGTTTCAAAAAGCGCGAGACCGGCAATCGTGACAAGAAGTTCAGCGTAGGGCATACGGCTGCAGAGTTGATAATACTAGTTCGGCGAACGAACGATGAGGTCCGTTGTATAAAATGTTCGCAACTGTCCACTCATGTCAGGACCTCGATGTTCATAGTGTCGCGACAGGATTTCTGTCCACGTGACGAACGGTGCGGTGAGTTCGTCGAGTGTATACAGCGATCGCATCGGCCGGTCAAACGGTGGTACAGGATTCTGGTAGAATGTTGAAATCGCTACTGTTCCTCCCGGGACCAAGTGGTTAGCGAACCACGGGAAGAGCGTTTCCTGTACCCAAGCTTTGTCGAGAAATTGTATCACGTTACGGGCAAATACGCAGTCGTACCGATTGGCATTCGGCGCCGCACAAAATACTTCGGCCGTGACCGGCTGCGCTGTGACGTGTTCTCCAAGATCAGCTGGCAGACGCGGATCGACGGCCGTGACGTGCGCACCGTGTTCAACAAACATCAGTGCAAACGAGCCTTGACCAGCACCAAGATCCAGGACGTGGTCGCCCGGTTGAATACGGGACAGTACGGTCTTCGAAAAATCATGCGGGTCCAGAGGCATCACTGTAGAACGATACGATACCAGAAAACCAGTTAGATGTTCGCTTCTTTCAGTATGGTCGACGCAGGAGTGTGGACCAGCTGGCTTGGCAACCGCTTGTGGTTAGCCAGGTAGCGGCCAACGAGATAAAACCCAAGGGCATAGCCGCCCCATCGCGGTAGTCGGGCTTGGCGGTCACCGAAGAACCAGGCTCGGTGGTCATAGGCAATACTCGTGAAAGCTGGTTTCGCACGTCGGAGCAGTTGTTGTAAGCGAGCGCCAGTAAGCGCAACATCCCAGGGATTCGGTTGACCACCGAACAACTGTAACTCAAACTGCCCGGCCAGCCCTTCCGTTACCACGGCCTCCCCGAGCGTTATACCATAGCCCGGTCGTAACCAGCGAACAGCGTGATGCAGTTCGTGGGCAATCGTCCGAGGCAGTTGGCTCCGGACCGATTGTGCGAATTGCTGATGATCTGGATCAAGCGAGATAAACACGGTATGTGCGTTCGGCGTATAACCGCCGATGCCATATTCTGGAATCGTCGCTTGCGGGTTCACGGAATAGACGATGTCAACTTCATGGCGGCTCGGGAGCGCCGCTGTTACAACCCGAATAGTTTTCTTCGTCAACGACAAGATACGTGATTTTCCGCTGGCGAGCTTCGGACTTCCAGCCGTTAGGAAATGTGGGGTGACGTTCATGGTATAGCGATCCAGCTGTTTCCTTAGCAAAAACTTATCGCCGCAATATCATCACTCTATTCCCGTATCTGCTTCGCTAGCGCGGCCAAGGCAGCATCATCCCCTCGTTGGTAATCATGCGAGGAAATGTAACCCTCGTACTGATCGAAGTACTTGTCGACTTTCGACGTTCGCGGGTGCCAGTCCGGTTGCTTCGTCCCATGCATCGGGAAGAGTTTTGCATGCAGGTGATCAACGCCAAAACCCTCGAAGATCATTCCCGTCCGACCGACATCCGCGAGTTTCTCATCCAGGAGTTTCGCCACTTGCCGAGTGGCCGTGATCAGATCTTGCATGACATCCTCCGGCGCAGCAAACACATAACTCGGATAGTGGGCTTTTGGAATAACAACTGAGAAACCTTCCGTGTTGGGAAAGATAGACAAAAAAGCCAAATGCTTCTCATCCTCCCAGATGGTGTGGGCTGGCGCGGCGCCAGATGCGATATTACAGAAGATACAGTCCCTCATGGGTTGAGTATACCACAGCTGTCAGCAAGGTTGTGCGTGACTAAAACGTCGGCCGGGCGTGCTTTGCCGCATTTCGAACAACGATGACAATCCGTCGCTGACGCGTTTCAGGTTTTTTCGCACTCGTCACCCAGTGGATCGCCAGCAGTCGGAACGAGGGCGGGTAGCCGAGAAAGTGCTGACGGGCCACCGGCCGAGCGCCTAACGCGCGTTGCAGATCCGCCGGCACAACAATCCGTCTGGTTTTGTTCAGCGCGGTTTTTACGGTTGGTACAACTTTCATTTCACGTTTGGCTGCTTTGAACACGGCCAGACCGGCCGGTGTCATACGTTGCTCCTTGATCAGCCGGCGGACACGCTGAATGTTCGATGGTGCCCAGACGCTCCCCGGCCGGCGCGGCGTAAACCGTAACCGGTGCTTCGTCTCGTCAATCCGCCGCAGTTGGCCGTCAATCCATCCGAAACACAGCGCTTCTTCAATCGCTTCGTCATACGTGAGCCATTTTTTCCCAGTGTGTTTTTTGTACAGCACCACCCACGTTTCGTGCTGGTTGTGGTGATGCTGGCGTAACCATGCACGCCAGGCTAAACGTGATGGAAATGAGAGACTGCTCATTGTCGTATTCAGTACATGCTTTGGGCACGGCGGTGTCCGAACAGCGCTTCTATCATAGCACAAACTTCGGTGGCGGGTTTGCTGGTTCTTTACGCGTTACTTCCCGCTACCCAACCACTGGTCCAGCAGAGTTGCAGCGAGAAGCCTCCGGATGGTCGATTAATGTGCAGCACATCACCCGTCACAAAGAGGTTGTCGTATTTCCGTGAGCGAAATGTCTTCCCGTCAATTTCATCAAGCGACAATCCGCCATCAACGATCACCGCACGATCCATCCCCATCAATCCGGTAACCGTCATCGGTAGTGCTTTGAGCAGGTTGACGATCATTTTACGCTCCAGTTTTGAAATACTATGAACCTTCTTGTCCGGATCAATTGACGGTAATAATAACAGCACGGCCGCCGACATGCCCGTCGGCGCTACCACTTTCAGGACATTCTTCACATCGCGATTCTTATTGTCGTCAAATATTGCTGTAACGCGTTTGTCGAGCATCCCAAGGTCGAGACTAGGAAAGACGTCCATTTGGATAGTCACTTCCCCTTCTTGGAGAAGCTCAGCGATCTTGGCCGAAGAATTCAGAATGAGCGGGCCAGATAACCCAAAATGGGTACAGAGGACACGGCCAGCGAGTTTCAACGATTTCTGGCCGTCGACCAAGAACACGAGTTTTGCCTGATCGATGGCCAAGCCAGAAAGTCGATGAACCCATTCGTCCGCGACCGCAATCGGCACGACTGCCGGAGTCGGATCTTTGACCTGACAACCGATGTCTTTCAGCCAGGTAAACCCATCACCGGTCGAACCCGTTTCCGGATGTGAGGCGCCTCCGGTAGCGAGAATGTACGAAGCAGCGGTCATGACCGCTCCATCAATCATCACCCCAGTGATACGTTCACCCTCCCGGACGAAGCCTTGAACGGTGGCTCGAGTTCTCACCTCAACGTTACCGCTCGCCAGGAAACGCTCCAACGTCGTGACCACATCCGTCGCTTTCTGGGAGACCGGAAAGACCCGGTTCCGGGTTTCAACTTGTAACGGCAACCCGCGGTTAGAAAAAAATGAGAACGTTTCTGCTAGACCGAACTGTGAGAACGAAGAGTATAGGAATTTGTTCGCCGGGCCATAGTGACCGAGTAACCGATGGATATCGTCTTCGGCATGACAGATATTGCATCGTCCCCCACCACTAATCGCCAACTTCTTGCCGAGCGTGGAATTCTTCTCGAGTAACACAACGCGCCGCCCGCGCTCCGCCGCGCGTCCGGCCGCCATTAATCCAGAGGCACCGCCACCGATGACTATGACATCGTAGGAGGAACTCATGTCGATGACCGAGAACGACGCACGAATTGCGCCCGAAACTTCCTCGCTACAAGATGATCTCCCTTTCGGAAATAGTGCGCCACCTGATGCATCAACGATACATCACGGTATGCTTGTTCACGCTCGCCCCAGTGTACATCCATCGGTCCACCATAGGTATCCATCCCTACACGATATCCGACTTCTGGACTTCGCGCCACTGGCCCGGCGGCAGATTCCCGAGCTCTAGTGATTGGATCCGTACTCGAGTCAGCCGCTCGATATGGGCATGAACGGCGGCCGTCATTCGACGTATTTGGCGCTTCCAGCCTTGATGCATTGTCACCCGATACCGATTGGCCGCGACAGCAATCAAGGTATCAAATCGCGCTTTCCCTTCATCAAGCAGTATGCCATTCATCAATTGACGAATATCTTCAACAGAAAAAGGACGCGTCGTGACAATCTCATATTCTTTTTGATGGCCATAGCGCGGATGCGTCAACAGATTGACTAACTCGCCGTCATTGGTCAGGAGCACCAAACCGTCTGAATCTTTATCGAGCCTCCCGGCAATAACTAAATCGCGCGATTCTGGCACGAGGTCGTAGACCGTTTTTTCCTTTGGATGCGTGGCGCGCGTCGAAATGTACCCGACCGGCTTATGGACAGCAATGTACCGCATGGTCGTCACCGGCTGGACTGTTTTCCCGCCGACCACGACGACATCAGCAACCGAATCAATCATCGTTCCGAGGGTTGTCACGCGTTTTCCATTCACCAGCACATGCCCGCTTGAAATCAGGGTATCCGCACGACGACGCGAGGCGACACCAGCATAGGCGATGAACTTGTTGAGACGAATAATGGCCATGGTCTTATGCTGCTAAGTCTAGCACTTCATCAATCCGAATGTTGGCCACGAAGTCAGGGATGTGCGAGACCATGATCATCGCCCCCTGGTACTGGTCGAGCGCCTTGGCCAGAATCGGCAAATGGCGGAAGTTGATGTGGTTCGTCGGTTCATCAAGAATGAGTAGCCCTGGTTTCATCAGGACTAGCCGGCAGAATGAGAGCAGGCCTTTCTGGCCTTCTGATAACGACTCGATGGTGCTCCCGAGGAGGTGATTGGTCAAGAGAAAGCCGGCCGCCGTCGTACGCAGTTTCGCTTCATCATTCTCGTCACCCATCACTTCGCGGAGCGCGGCGTACGCTGTTTGTTCGCCGTTCAAGTTACCAAAGTCCTGCTGGTAATAGCCTACACGGACTTCCGCGGGAATGGTGATGTGGTCGGATTGGTTAAGCACAAGTTTCTTCAACAGGGTGCTCTTGCCAATGCCGTTTGGACCAGCCACGAGCAGGTGTTGACCCTTCCGCACCACCACTGCGGTGTCTTTCTCCACGGCCCGGTGATTTTTCACAATTGTCACGGAACGGATTTCCGCGATCCGACCGTGAAAATGGATATCGTAATCCTGGGCCGGAATAACGAAGGCCCTGATGGTCTTGTCTTCTTTGCGCACATCAACCAGGTTCTCCTCGGCTTCTTCAGCTAGACCGCGCATCCGCTTCGCCACGCCGCGAAGTTTTCCGCCCTTGTGGGCGAACACTTCGGCCTGGGCCCGTTTCTCTTCGATTTGTCGCTGCATGCGGGCATTTTGGAGATTTTCCCGTTCAATGCGAGCTTTAATTTCTTCAACGACATCATTGTAGTCGCCGGTGTACTGCTCAACTTTTTTAGTATGTACATCGAGGTACAAGACGCCGTCGGAAAACGCATTCAAGAAATCGGCGTCGTGGGAGATGACCACCACCGTTTTTTCGTAGGTCATCAAGAAACCCGTCAGGTGATCAATGCCATACTGGTCGAGGTTGTTCGTCGGTTCATCGAGCAAGAGTACATCGGGATTTTGAATCAAAGCATGGGCTAAGAGTAATCGTGCTTGCTGGCCGCCGGACAACGCCCTGACAGTCTGGTCGAGAGGTAGTGACAAGTGGACGATAGCAAAAACGTCGTTGATCAACTTATCGAGTTTGTACTCTTCGTGCTGGAAGGCTGTGGCAAAATAGTCGCGAATGGTCAGGTCCAACATCTCTTTCGGCATGACTTGGCGCGCGATTGCTACCGTCGCATCACGCGGCGACAGAAAAACCGAACCTTCGCTTGGCTCGAGTTCGCCGGTGATCATTTTGAAGATGGTGCTTTTCCCTGCTCCATTTTGACCCATCAGGGTAATCCGGCTCCCGGCGCGGACAGAAAAACTCACTGCATCAAGCAGTACTTTTCCGTGTTCGTATTCGAAAGTGACGTCCGAGAAGCGGACTACAACGTTGTCATTCGCCATATCATGTATTACTCAGAGACGGCTTATGCTAGCACAAAAAAGCCTGGTGGGCAAGTCTTGGCTAGAAGGCTTTCTGGTTGGGTCTAGTGGAGAATATCAGAACTATTCTAGTGACTTATCCCAGATTGAATGGGGCATTGAATATCCCATACTTTGAAACAACCGCTGGGATGGCACATTGAATGTGTAGACTCGACATTGCAGTCGCCGAATGTTTTCTCCCTTAGCTAGCTTTTCTATTTCTTGCAGTAAGTTTCTGCCCACTCCATGCTTTCTATATTCCGGCAAAACGCAGATGTCATCAATAAACAGGGTTTTGGAGTTCTTAAAGAAACTGGGAATTTCTTCCTTATTAGCCCGAACAAAGCCGGCAAACTTCCCTTGGCTTTCAGCAACAAGAATAATATTTTTGGAATTCGTTAAGGCCGACTCGTAATATTCTTCCACTTGAGAGTTTCGCATCCGCTCCTCATCAAGAAGGGCAGGTTCGTGTCTGGCATGTTCAACCCAAGAATCGATTAAGCACTGCTTAATCAAGGGAAGATCTTTTAGTTCTCCTCGTCGAATGTATAACTGTGAGGTTTTCATACCTTTGGCAGGGGCACTAGGATTCGTCCCTGGGCAGCGGCGACTTGCTACTAGCAACTCGCCGATCGCTCGCGTCGCTTAAACGGCTAGCTCGCTTCTGCCCTTCTCATCCTAGACCATATCCCAGTGCGAAACTGGTCGACACATGGTCGACCGTTTTCGCACTGGCAGGGGCTCTAGGATTCGAACCTAGAATAACGGTTTTGGAGACCGTTGTGATGCCATTTCACTATACCCCCACGATCCCCGCCGACACGGTCGTCGTCAAACGGGGGCTAACAGATTACTTCGCTTCTTTATGTGGTTGGCGCTTCTTGCACCACTTGCAATACTTCTTCAACTCCAACTTGGCTTTGACTTTCTTCTTGTTGCGCTTGGTCTGGTAGTTGATGTGCTTGCAAACCGTGCACTGAAACTTGACGAGATTATCTTGAGACATACTGATCAACGAGATAAGTTGCGGGAAATGCTTTTTGGATCGAGCTAGGCTCGATGGAGCCGACGGTCGGATTTGAACCGACGACCTTCACTTTACAAAAGTGTTGCTCTACCACTGAGCTACGTCGGCGTGCGGGATTCTGACGACCAGCCTTTGTTCTTGGTGGGCCGGGTAGGATTCGAACCTACGAAGGCGCAAGGCCACCTGATTTACAGTCAGGCGCGTTTGACCACTTCGCTACCGACCCAAGATGTAAAGAGGAATGCTCTGGAGCCGTTGACCGGATTTGAACCGGTGACCTTCTCCTTACCATGGAGATGCTCTACCAACTGAGCTACAACGGCGTATGTATCGATTGTTCGTCTTCGGCGATGATGGGTTTCGTCACCACTTCGTTGATGCGCTCCTGCCACTCTGGGATCTTCGAGTTCGTCGGATTGACCTCTTGCAGTTTTTTTAACGCGTCTTGGGCAAACTCTTTCTTCCCGGCGCCGATGCTGATTTCGATGTACTCATCAAGTACCTTCGGGCTGTTCGGTTCGCGCCGGAGTGCTTCCTGGATCCGTTCGAAGGCCATCGCCCATTCCTCGAGCATCCGGTCGACTTTCGCCAAGTTCAGGTAGTACGCGGCATCGTTCGCATTTAAGGCAATGGCGTGCTCGTACTCCTGCTGGGCGTTCTTCAGGTCACCGGCTGCCTGATCAGCTTCTCCGAGATGCTCATAGATGGCATCTGATTCACCCACGAGTTTCAGGAGGTAGCGGTAGACTTCGCGAGCGTGCCCGTACTCGCCGCTCTTCATGTATAGCTCTCCGAGGAAGTCGAAGGCGGGGACGGAACGTGGTTCAAGCCGAATCGCTTGGAGCGCCTTCTCTTCGGCTGCGGCATACTCCCCTTCATCATACATCGCCCGGGCTTGTTCTAGAAGCGCTTGAATTTCAGCGTCGAGTTTATGACGTTGGCGACGGTTCAGGAACACGGGCAACGACCGGACGCGATACTCATGTTCGAGATCAACCAGTTTCTTGTGCGCTCCGGCCCAGGCCCGACCAGCGGCCGCGCCGACCGGACCAGCCACAGTCACCGCGCGTTCACGCCAGGCAGTAAACTTCCGTCGCAACCGTTGTTCAATGAGCGAGCTCTTCCGTTCCTCAAGCCGTTGCTCCGTTGCAGATGTGTGGACCGAGGCGAGGAGCGGGAATTTTCGGCCGATGATGACAACGAGGGCGGCGAGACTGATGACCAGAATGGAAATGGCGATCAGATCGAGGAGCATGGGTTAGACCGTCAAGCGGGAGAAAGAGGCGACTTGCACGTTCTCGCCGATTTTAGCCACGACATCTTGGACCACATCGCGAACGGTTCGGGTGTCATCTTTGACGAACGGTTGATCGAGGAGACAGACTTCACTGGCGTACTTTTTGACCTTGCCGGCGATGATATTGTCCCACATCTTTTCCGGTTTGCCTTCCGTCTTCAACTGTTCGCGGTAAATCTCACGCTCTTTCTCCAGTACAGCTTCCGGAATGTCTTCGAGCTGGAGATAGAGTGGATTGGCTGCAGCAATGTGCAGGGCAAGATCATGGGCGAGGTTCTTGAAGTCCTCCGTCCGAGCAACGAAATCGGTTTCACAAGCGAGCGCCACCATCGCCGCAACTTTATGGTTGGCGTGCACGTAGGTACCGACGACGCCTTCCTTGACGGCGCGGGCGCTTTTGCTGGCTGCCAACTTCTTTCCGGCTTTACGGAGGTTGTCCATCGCCTTCGCCTGGTCGCCGTCTGCTTCCTGAAGCGCTTTCCGGGCTTCGAGCATCCCGACACCAGTCTGTTGGCGGAGTGATTGAATATCTGCAGTGGTGATCGTGGCCATAGGTGTTAGGCTACTTGTGGAACTGCGGTCGCTGCATCAGCTGCGGCTTTGGCCGCTGCCGCGAGGCGTTGATCGTGCTGCTGACGGCCTTCGGCGACGGCTTCGGACATGACTTGCGTGACATAGGTAATCGCCTTCGTCGCGTCATCATTCGCTGGAATGCAGTACTGGACTGGAGTCGGGTTCACGTTCGTGTCGCACATGGCGATGACCGGAATGTGCATCGCATTCGCTTCACGGACGGCGGTCTTTTCCGTTTTGACATCAACAACGAAAATGGCATTCGGGAGTTTCTCTAAGTTACCAAGACCGCCAACGAGTTTTTCGAGTCGGACGATTTCGCGATCGAACTCGAGTTGCTCCTTCTTCGTGTACTTCTCATGATCACCCGAGGCACGACCAGTCTTCAGTTTGTCGAGTTTGATGATGAGCTGACGAACGTGCTGGAAGTTCGTGAAGAGACCACCAATCCAGCGATCAACGACGTATGGCATGCCCGCTGTTTGCGCCGCCTGCAGGACGATATCCCGCGCTTGCCGCTTCGTGGCGACAAACACGACGACGCCGCCGCTGGCTACGATCTCACCGACAAAGCTCGTGGCTTGCGATAAGGCCGCTTTCGTCTTCTCGAGGTTAATAATCGACACCCCACCACGAGTGGTGAAGATGTATGGGTCCATTTTTGGATGCCGACGGCTCTGCTGGTGTCCGAAATGGAGACCGGCTTTGAGCAAATCGACCAACGCAATATCTCGCATAGTGATCCTTTCTGTATCCCCGAATAACGGAGATCCGCTACGCCCGGAGCCGATTCGACCAAGTATCCTTGGCAGGAGAACCGCTACCGTTGAGGGCGTATGAGTGATAAAGTGCCCATTTTTGGGCACTGGCGAGTATACCACGCACCCATCGGCTTGACAAGGGGTCACCCGGTCGGTATACTGGACCGGCCTATGAAAACCGCTATTCATCCCACCTATACGAACAAGGCCGTCGTCACTTGCGCCTGTGGCAACACCTTTACGACCGGTTCGACCATGGATAAGCTCCAGGTTGAAGTCTGTTCGAACTGCCACCCCTTCTTCACTGGCAAACAGAACCTCGTTGATACCGCCGGCCGCGTCGACCGCTTCAAAAAGCTGGTTGAACGCAGCGGTTCGGGAACGACGCTTCGTTCAAAGCGCGTCAAATTGGCCGCCAAGACAGCCCGAAAAGTGGCCAAGGCCACGCGGGAAGAAGAGTCGAAATAACA
>JACRFO010000022.1 GCA_016217865.1 Candidatus Kerfeldbacteria bacterium
ACAGTAACGATGGTCTGGCGAGCAGGTCCCGATTTGAATCCCGCCGGCACAGGCGCCAGTTGAGAAAGTGTGATCAGTGCTATTTGCGCTCGTCGTTAAGGACAGGTCGGCCGTGGTGAAGACACCGGAACCATCTTGCGAGGTCGCCCGCAGGGCGTAGTGGTAGGTCGTTGAGGCTGTCAGGGCCGGCTGGCCACTGCCGGGAATTGCGAGTGAGCGGAAGATACTCGCGAAGTCTGCCTCGGAAACACTGTACTGGTAGCCGGCGAAGTCAGTCCGGGCGGCCGTGTCCCAGCGCAACTCAACCCGGGCCAGTTTTGAGGTGCTGAAGTTCACCTGACAGCGTGTATCGATACAGTCAACTTTGATGTTATCAATGGTCAGTTGGCTGGCATCGCCGGTTGATGATTGTGTTGCGAATGACCGGTCGGCCGAGGTAGTGGTCTGTGGTGTCGGCTGGCTGTCCGTCAGTGAAATGATGAAGTGGTACGTCGTCGATTGGTTCAATCCGAGCAAAGTCACCAGAACAGTCCCGCCGGTGGCGACTGCTGGGCCGTTCAAGAACGGGTAGGTCTGACTCTTGCCCGTCGCTGGATTCGGTCCGTACTTGAGGGTATAGGACAAGGCTCCATTCGCCGGCGGACTCGTATAGGTGAAGGAAATGACCGCTTGCGTCGAAGTCGTCGACACGACGTTCACGGAGGTAATGGCCGGCCGGCCGTTCACCGGGGCCGGCGGTGTGCTCGAATTTGTATTCGTACCAGGACCAGAGTTCGTATTCGTCGGCGGTTCGCTCAAGGTCGTGATCGTTTGTTGGCCGCTGACGAGTTTGACTCCCGGCGAGGTAAAGACATTACCGACAATTTCAAAGTAGTACAACCGTCCCGGGATCATGCCGGTGATCGTCGCAGAGTGATTGCCCGACGTACAGGTTGGCTGTTCGCTGTATTGGTGATCAAGTGCCCCGGAAACCGTACCGTAGTTAATCTGCGAACAGAACGGATCGCTCGTGGTCCACAGGATGAGCGCGGTCGTGTCGGTGACGTTGGTTGAACTGATGTTGGTAATCGTCGCTGTCGGGATGGTGCTCTGCGCTTGCGTCGGCAACCAGGCGACCAAACCATACCCAACAACAACCGTCGCCAGCCCAAGGGCGGCAAGACGGAAGCGGCGGGTGGTCAGGAGACGTGACATTAGTTCGTACAGAGTGAAGATATATTACAGCTCGTGATGCGGTAGTGGTAGAGTTGATTCTCCTGCAATCCAGAGAGCGTGATGTGGTGGTCATTATAACTCGGGCCGCCGGCTTGGTTTGAATCTGCATCATCATATCCAACCGGGTGGATGTAGGTTGAGCTGCTTGGATTGCAGGACCGTGGTGGACTGCCTTGCGGCGCCTCGTTGACGAAGCAGTACTCAAGTTCGCTCGTCGATAAGTCGTCGGTCAGCCAGTGGATCGTTACCGTACAGGCGCCGTTGTTGCAGACTGCCGGTGACGCTTCGGGAGCGCAGTTGGGAGCAACCTGGCCGGGCAGACAGAGGATATTCGGTGCGGTGTTGTCATTGTTGACGGTGATCTGGTGCGCCAGGATGTTTGAAGGCGGGCCGGCCGAGGCGAAGGCTTGGACGGAAACGATGTAGGATCCGTTCGTGACCGTCGTTGAGTTCCACGAGTAATTATAATCGCAGAGCAGTCCAGCTGCAGCCGGGCAGTCGTATGCAGTATCAAGTACTGCCGGACCGCCACTCGCGGGCTTCACATTAATGGTGATTTGCGACATGGGACTCTCTGTATCGCTCCCCTGTCCACGGATCTGAAGTGTTCCGACAATATTGACCCCATCAGCCGGGGCATCAAGCGTAACCGAGGAAGGATCGGTATCTGGTTTGGCAGTCGTCGTGAACTGGAGCGGCCCGAGTCCGGCTGGCTGTTGTGTCACGACAGTCGTATTGGGCTCATAGGCTTCGTCGGTTGAGATGACCGAGTAGTAATAGGTCGTGACTGGTGTCAGTCCGGTGAACGTGAAGGTATGGCAACCAGCCGTGCAGTATGTCCCTGACGCCACTGTACCGACCGTTTGAGTCATCGCCGCATCGGTGTAGACCGTCAGTTCAGAGTTGGCTGGTTCGTCCGTCTGCCAGGTGATGATGGCTTGCTGGTAGTCTGGATTGGCTGTGACATTCGTGATGATCGGACCGGCGGCATCGGGCGAAACCACGATGTTCACTGTTTGTGCGTGTGTATCATCGGTCGCCGAAAAGGTGATGGTGTAGGTGCATGGCCCTGGCTTGGGACAGGGGATGGCGTTGCGCACCGTCACGTTGGCAGTGAATTGTACCGACCCACCATTCACCGCAACCGAAGACGGGCTGAGATTGATCAGGATATTCGGATCCTCTGGTACGGCTTTCAAGTCAACCGTACCGATGAAACCGTTTTTCGGCATTACAGTCCCGTTGTAGCTAACGGCCGCTGGGCTTCCGGCTAAGAACGAATGGCTCGCTGGCAGGAGACTGATACTGTAATCAGGAGCGGCCGTCACTGTCAGGAATATCGTCAGGTCATCGCTGATGGTGCCGTCGTTACCGCGAACGGTCAGCGGAATATTCGTTCCGATCGGTGTGGTCGGCGACGTTGAGATGGTCAAGACCGTTGAGTTCGATGATAGAGTCGAGACTGCCACACTGTTCGGTAAGAACGTGGCGGTTACACCCGCAGGCAAACCACTCGCCGACATTGCGGCTAGGCCGCTCGTGTATGTGCTATTCCCGTTGACGTAGATTTGGTAATCCTTCGCTTGGCCAGCGACGATTGTCTGGCTACTCGGAGAAGAGGTCAGGGTGAAGGCCGGAGCCGGGTTGACCGTGACGGCAACCGTAGCGGTTTTGGTAATTCCTGAGACTGGGTCCGAGGCTGTAATCGTCACCGTGTGAGGATTATTCGTCGTATCGGTTGACGCGTTCGTCCCGATGATGAGTGACGTATTAATACGGGTAGTCGTACTCGTGAGCGTATCGGCTTGGGTAGTGAACAGGGCCGAACTATTTGCCGGTTCGCCGCTGGCCGTGAATGAGACTGTACCGGTGAAGTTATTGACGGCATCAACATGAACCGGGAAGACTGCACTATCGCCGGTGAAGACGGTCCGGGCGGTAGGCGGGTCAACGACAATGTTGAACGTCGGAACGTTATAGGTCACATTAATGCTCGCCGACGTTTCATTCCCGGCCTGGTCGCGGGCGTAGACGGTGACGGTGTTGTTGCCGGGCGTCAAGGTCGCCGACATCGTCCAGCCGATGTTGGTGTTCGGATACGGCGCGGTGATCGGCTGTCGCGGCCCCCCGTTGACTTGGATATCCATGCCGACCACGTTGGTGTTATCCGAGGCAGTACCAGAAGCAGACAGACTACTGTTGTTCACCACCGTATTGTTCGCTGGCGTTTGGATAATTACTTGCGGTAAGGTGGCGTCAAAGAAAATCGACGCAGTCTGGGGAGAACTCGTATTGAACCCATCAACAGCCGTCACTGAAAAAGTGTTGAGACCAGTGACAATTGAACTACAGGGAATAGTAAGTGACCATGCGGTGGTACCCGTAGCGGTTGTATTTGGTCCACCGTTGACCGAAACACGAACAGCTTGTACACCCACATCGTCCGTAGCCGTTCCGGCAAGATTGACGGTACAGCTGTTGGTATACACTGGATAGGGGCCGTTCGGCGCTGTGATCGTGACGACCGGCGGGTTCTGATCGGGAATCGGCGTATCAAAGAAGCCGAAGGCGCCGACTCCTGCCGTCGAAGCGAACGATTCGGCCGAGTAGTGAATCCGCCGCCCGGCGGGAAGGTTATTGAGGAAAATGGAATGCGTCGTTGTGGCTGGACCAGCGCGACCGCCAAGCGGGTTGACGATACCAGAGGTGGCGACGTTCGCTGATGTCGCCATCGCAATGAGTTTTGTCTCGCGAGCGAGTGCAAAGACAGCGATTGATGCCCCGAGCGTCGCGGACGGCTGCGCGTCAAAAGTGAACTGCGGGTTAGCTGTGATATCGAAGAGCCCAATACGGTTACCACTCTGGAAGTAGAACCGATCGTTGCCGACCATCTGAATATTACTGATTGTTTCGCCAGTTCCTGTCAGGACCGGAGGATTTGACCACGTTATCCCTCCATCGGTTGAACGCCAGAGTTTTCCGCCAGTTGCCCCAGCCCAAACGGTCTGACCGTTCAATGAGGCGATCGATTGGATCGAGTCTGATCCAGCTCCAGCCAGTGTTACCCCGGCCGACCAGGCTCCCCCGCTATTCGTTGAACGGTACAGTTTACCGCTGACACCGCCAGCCAGGACGATGTTATTATCGTGAGAGAAAATAGCGTTGAGGCTTTCACCAAGAGCTGGTCCATGCACCGTTGCGGCGGTTGTTCCGGTGATCTTCACAATGGTGGAATCCTGGCCGGCAGCCCATGCGGTATTACCATCTGGCGTATAGATTGAGAAGAAATCCTTTGCTGGTAGCCCAGAGATCTGGGTCCAACTGGAAGCCCCATCCGTCGTCTTGGCAACGCGTCCCTGTCCGGCTGTTTGAAACCCAGCAATCCAGGCTACCGATGAGTTATAGACGTCAACGGTCCGCAGCAGGGTCGACAGGCCCGGGACAGCATCACTCCAGGTTCCTACTTGAGCGGAATTGTCGGCACCGCGTTTCACAATCCGGCCGCCTTGGCCAACGGCTAAAGCATATCCGTCGGAGAGCGCGCTGATGCCGTACATGACAGCGGGCGTTGCAGCTGGCGCCTGTTCGGTCGACCATGATGGCGCCTGGAGGCTGTAGATGACTCCGCTATCGCTAGAGTATCCGGTGGTCCAGTTGATCGTCCGAGTACACCCCTGCGGTACAGAGCAACCATTGTCCACGTCGGTCGGTGCGATTGATTGATTCGGCCAGGTCGCGACAGCACCCAGTTGGACGTGGTCGTATGAATTACGCTTCAGTGCACGAATAGTAATCTCATAATTGCGGCGGGCCCGCAAATTGGTGATTGTCGCGTCCCAGGGCGGGGCCGTGTCAAAATATGGCTGGGCGACAGACAAGCTACGCCAGGCCGGGTCGTCTACCGGTAAAGCCCGGCAGTAGGCCACACTCCCGAAACAGTAGTCGATCGATTGGACAGTTTCATCCGGGGAGTTCGTCGCAGTAATGGAAAACGTAGCCGTCGTGCCCGTCACTGTTGGCGCGCTAATCGTCATGTTCAATTCCTTACATACGCTCGGGTAGGGTGGTGCACACCAGCCGACCGGGCAGGCTCCGAAATCGTCGTTGCAGGGAGCGGCGGCTTGGGCCGGACGAGCGATAATCCCGGCCACGCCAATAACGATCCCGGCCATGAGGGCGAGCAAGACCGCGCGGAAGTGGTAGCGATTATTGTCCACGGAAGTTCAGGTTTGGATTGGTCGTATCGTTAAACGGACGGCAGCCTTCAGCGGTATTGATCGTGCCGTTGCAGGTTGACGCATTCGACTGGAGACTCGACTTCAAGTAGAAGTAGGACTGGCAACCCGGCAAACCGCGGGTGGGTTGGTTGTTCGTCCCGATACAAGCCCCGCCAATACAGTCGGCATTCGATTGGCAATTCTGTCCGCGGTTGGCGCTCGTGTCGCTGCAACGAGTTAAGGCGCAGGTGCTATCAACCAGGTCCGGACTGCCGCCTTTCGACAAGGACAGCGGACATTCACTCCGACAACTCGCCGGATCGGTTGGGTCACGATATTCTGTACAACTGTCTTGTGCCGCTGGGCACGTGCCGGCCAAGTACAGACAGGTATTGCCGCTCAAGCAATCGGCATTGGTCGTACATTGGCCGATGACGGCGGTCCCGCTCTGCCCGAGAACGCGGCCGGCTGTTTGCATGTTCCCCGCACAGGTCGAGCTTGGACAATCACTGTTACTGGTACAGGCCTTCCCTTGCCGCGCGCCACCAACACAGGCCGGACTGCAGGATGGACCAACCGGGCGACCGGCTAATGGCGGCGTCACCGTCGGACAGGTCAGGCTCGTTCCCGTGATGTACCACTGGCCACCATTGCTCGTGCCATCAGTGCGGAACTCACAAGTCCGAACACCGGGATCCTTGAAGAAGGCGGCTCCGCCGGACGTCGTTGAGTAGGCGCGGCAGAAGAGTTCATTGGCCGTATTGTTTGTCCCGTCAGTGCAGAGATCTCCTTGGTAGCGATCTGGATCATTTTTCAAGTAGACAGTCGTGTATGAAGAGAGGGTTTGGTCGGGACTGTAGATCGGCAAACCGACTGCTTCACACCCCTTGTTGGTCGCCGAGCAGTAGACGGCAGGGTTATTGACGAGCGTCGTCACCGTGTCAGCCGGCGTGGTGACATTCTTGACTGTCTGGGCAAACGGGGTCGTGCTGTTTTGGGTATCAATGACCGCTTCACAACCGACAACTTGTTCGGCACAAAGACGGTTGAACGACGTCAGGTAGTTCGCCGCGCCTTTGCGGTCGGTATACGCTGCGCAGCCAACCTCGCTAGCCTGACATTGCGGGACCGAGCCGCTGACCAGGTAGATGTGATCATTCACTTCCGTCAGCGTCACGTTGTCGATGTAAACATCGCCGCCGCCAATGACAATCGCTAACTGCGAATTTGCATCAATGTCCTGGTTGAGAATGAGCGGACCGACCGTTACTTGGTGCCACTCCGGTCCGGCGGGCGTAATCGTCGCGTTCCACTTCGCTTGGACCGAGCCAGGGAAGCTGACTGTCGGTGTGAATTGCTGGAGGGTCCCTTGAGTCGTGACGGTACCAATACTGGCGGAGATCACTGGCGGCGGTGTCGAAGGCGTTGCAGGTTGGTTTGCTGCGGCGTAGGTAAATGCGAGAAGGTAGGTTTTCCCGCTGAAGAACTGTCCCTTCAGTAAGGCTTGGTTGACCGCGGCAAACCCAGAGGTTTGGCCCACCGGTATAGAAATTTTCAGCGAGTGGCCGCCGAGGGTCGTGGCTGCCGTCGAAATCGATGCTGGATTCCAATTGATCGTCGTACCGTTTTCAAAGGTGTCGGTGAAGAGTTGGTGGGTTGTCCCACTCGCATTACCGGTATAGGCGCGACAACCAGCTGCGCCAGCGCCACAGCTGACGTTCTCATTCGTCGCGAGGAAGTAGACGTTGTCTTGGCCAGCTTGCTGGTCGATGGTGTTACGGTATGGGTGGCAATCAGCCGTCACGGAAACTGTCATCGAGCGCAACCGGTAATAGACATTCAACGCCGAGTCGTAGTACTGACTGCAGTCAGGGTTAGCCGCATAGTTGGCCGCGTTGCATTGCGCATCAGTCACGATGCGGTTGGCATCGTCACATGACGGATCAGCCGTCGAAGAACCGACTGTCAGCTTGGTGCACGGCGCGTGTCCGCCATTTGCCTCGGCAATGTTCGATTGGACGAGGTCGAAGGCTTGCAGGACGAAGCCCTTCTGGGCATCGCCAACCCACGTGTAGTACGTGCCCTTTGTCACCCGGGTGTTCGTCGGTTTGGCGCACTGCTTGACCGACTTGTAGTACTCCTTCCCTTCACCGCCCTGGGCCACGACATCAAGGTTAGTGTACTCTTCGCAACCGACGTCAGCGGCTGTACAGATTTTGCCTTTTGGCGCGACGATATTCACCGCTGGGTTACCGGCTCGCTGCGGGATAGTTGTAATCGGTTCAAGTTGGTAGGTCGCGCACCCGACTTTATCAGCGCTGCAGCGATTGCTGTTCAGGACCACGCCATCGATTGGAGCTCCACCAGATTGCGGGGTGTACTTTTAACAGCCAACGTCCGCCGCCGTACACTGGACCCGGCTGGAGTTCAGGTAGAGCGCATTGATCACGCCGTAGTCTTTGTACTGGGTCGGCCCAGCGTTCTCTTCAAATTGAGCGCTATCCACCACGAGGTCACGGCCCGTACATCCGCCGATGAGGACGCCGGCCGACACATCAAAATTCGTCGAGACAGATCCTGGATCAGCTGGGGTAGTCGGCTCGAAGAGAGTCAGGCTGAAGGTTTGCCATGAGCCGGTTACCGCGGCTGTTGTATTCACGCTTCGCGGGGTGCTTCCGAGCGCCAGTTGCATTGGACAACTGCTCTCCGCTCCGAGGTTGGTTGCTTTCGCCCGGATAGAGAAGGTGAACGATCGCTCGTAGAGCGCATGGCCAGTGTGGACTGTCTGACTGATACCATCATCCGCCGCACTGCTCGTTAGTTTTATGGCGGCTTGGTTGCTGGCCGTGACCGAGCCGTCGTCAGCGGTAATGGGGTAGGTCCCAATACCGCCGATCTTCGTCCAACCGTACTGTCCGAGGTTAGCCGACGTACCCGAGTTGAGCGGCACATCGAAGGACTCGAAACCGCTATTGACGAATAGGTTTGACCCTTTCGTGGTTTGGAGGTACTGATGACAGCCAACGGCCGACTGATCACAGCGTTGTGCTTTGGCGGTAAAGTTGATGCGGCCGCTGCCGGTACACTGCTGGGTTTGCGGATCGTAGCTCCCAGAAGCGCAGTATTGCGTACAGCCAGCGTTGTCAGCCGAACAGTTGCTGAAGTCCAGCGTATTCGCCAAGTAAGAAACCGATTGGTTGAGCGCGTCAGTGTAGGTCGTACAGCTGCCATTCTGGACATCACATTGCTGGCCATCGAATTTGAATTGTTGTTTTTCCTGAACGCAGTACCCGAATGCCCGGCAGGTACCGTCATCGTTCTCGGCGATGCAAGACTGCATGTCCGCGCAAGTATCAGCATTCCGCTGGACTACCCATCGCCCGATGTCCGGGTATGCATTGGTCGCCGACTTCACGCAGTTCGGAGCTTTGACGTCGTAACAGAAGGCTGTGCCGGTATCATCACTGCGTGGGTCGGTGCAAGTCACGCCGGCCGGAATGAGTGTCCCGGTTGTCGCGTCGACGTTATTTTGGTCGCAGACGAACTCCTTCGAAATAATTTCTTCGCCGGCACCCTGGCGGCGGCAGTACGTCTGTGGCGCTTTCAGGACCCAGTTCGGATCTACTAGGCCGCAGTACGGGCTGGCCCCACAGACAATCGTCGCACCATTTTCATCAAGACCGCAGTCGCTATTTTGCTGACAGAGTTGCCCGACCTTCGTGCCGCGGACACAAACGTTGTGTTCGGCTTTCGGCAGTTTCGTCACACACGTCCCACCGCTCGTTCCGCAATCCTGGTCGGAGTTGCAGGTGTTGTTGCTGACGCTGCAGACCTGGCTCGGCAGATCCTGACCGCACATGTTGTACTGTGACACCAGGTAGCCGATACTCAAGTCGCGGTGGTCGAATTGTTGACTGTACTTGGCGGCCAATTCCCAGCCAATGGGAATTACTCGGAATTTCCGGAGGTATTGGAGGGCACGGTACGGGTATCCGGTCGCTGGTTCGAGACCATTCTTATCAAATCCAAACGTCCGTTTGGTGTCGAGCAGCTTTTTATCAATCGCTTCCTGAACGGTCAGTCCATCGTCGATCGCTTGCTGGAAAGCCGAATCAATCAGTCCCGACGATGACAGTTGACTAGTGACATCGATTTGGTTCCGGCCAGGATTCCCGCTGACGAGCTGGGCTTCACCTTGGGTCGCGTAGATCAATTGCGAACCAGCAGCTCCGGCTGCGCCATTCGTCCCGAAGAGAATCTGACCGATCGCTGACTGGGCATTCGAGGGACCACGACAAATCGCCGGGTTAAGTCCACACTTGACGTTGAAGTAGTTTGCTAAAGCCACACCAACCGGACTGTTGATGAACGACAGAACGCCTTTGAGAATATCAGCGGCTGTTCCGGTGTATGAACTGTTGGCACCATCATCACGAGTCGTTACCCCGAAGAGGTCGGAGATGGCTGCTTTCGGAGTAATCGTCTCTTCGCTGACTTTCGTCGTCTTCGGCAGCGTGTTTTCATTCAGGTTTGTCGCTTCGCCGGTGACTTTGCTCTGGACAACCGCCGTCAAGGCCGAGGCGGCGCCGAGGAGTTGACCGATGCCGCTCTTCGATTCGGACAACGCATTCGCCAAGGCGGCCGGCGCTCGAGTGACGTCCCCATTTTGAATCGTCCCGAGTAAATCATTTTCCGTACCAGCGTTAATCGCCGAGATCGCCGCACCGGTCACGCCGGCGCTGCACTCTTGGAGACACTGGCTAACTTGTTCGGAGGCCGCTGACTGCTCCACGAGCGCAGCTTGTTTTTGGAACTCCATACACTGGCTGGGGGGCATGCCGGTAATCGGTGGATCTTGCCCGACGAGAACTTTAGCGACATCGGCCGTCGTGCTCGGCGACAAGAAAATATCTGGACAGATGTCGTTCGGCATCTGACTGGCATTTTTATCAGCTAATTCTTTTGATCCACCCGGACCGTAAATGTCGTAGTTGATCCGGAAGTAGTTGAATTCATGTCCGTTCCGGAATGAATTCGCGGTCGTCGCGGCGGCTTCAGCCGGCGTATAGGCATTGAGCGAATCGAGCGAAACATCAATTTGGATCGCGTACTTGTCGTAGCACGAATCCGTACACTGCTGTGCAATCGCACCAGTCGCCTGCTTCCGTAAAAAGCGTGAAGCTAGGAAGCGGACGCGGGCTTCACTGAATGATGTACCCGGACCCGTTTGGCCGGTTACGCCGCGTGAGAAATCGTCAATGTACTCGGTCGCAGCGGCGCTCGCAACGTTCTGGAAGAAATCCTTCGGGTGAGTGAGGAAGAGCGGTTGTTCACCCGGCCCACCACTGGTGAGTTGCGTGCGAATCGCCTTCCAGACCTGGTAGCCGAACACTTTGGCTGATGATTTAAAGGCTACTGCTTGGACATCTTTGGTCCGAGCTGCAATTTGGTTCCGGACTTTATCGAGAGCTTCGGAGAATTTTCGCGGGAGGTCAGTGACGGTATGCGAAATCGTGGTGAACTGGGCTTGAGCTGGACGAGGCCCGATCGCGAGGCCAACCACAACAACCGCCGCTAGGCCTAGCGCGAGGAAGTATCGGCGGTGTGAGGGAAGGCGGGACATGGACCGTTACTGGGTGGTCGAGGATGTAGCTTGCTGAATGGCCTCTTGGAAGATTTGTTTCAACGTTGCGTCGTCGACCTTGTCAAGTTCGGACTGGCTGATACCGCTCTGGACGAGATATGAGCGGATGTCACTCGAGCTCAAGTCCTGGAACTGACCAAGGGTGTCGGTGGTTGATGTGCTCGTGTTCGTGGCGCTCGTATTTGTCGTCGAGGCGTTCGTGCTAGAGTTTGAGTTCGTCGTGACAGGTTGTTGGAGAACGACTTGTCGGTAAATCCGGAGGAGCGTCGCGTCGTCAGTCTGATCGAGGGTTGTTTTTGGGACGCCGGCGGCTTGTAAGGCTTGGCGTAGGAATTCCGGCGTCAGTTGACCATTCGCGTCAGTCGCCGTCGTGACGAGGTGGAAGGCTTGGCACTGCTCACCAACTGGACAGTTCGGATCGAGCCCGTTCTTCACCTTATCGCCGTCGGAAATACCGTCACCGGCTGACGATTTCAAATAGGGACTGCTGTGGTATTGAAACAGTTCGTCGTAGTCCGAAACGGTATCACCATCCGTATCGACGTTTTTCAACTTCTCGAGTTGCGCGATCGCGGCGGCATTCGTGTTCGATCTCGGCGTCGGCACCTTCGTCGCCGAAACAATCGTCCGGTAGGTCAGCCAGCCGGTGAATCCTACGGCGACCACGGCTACCCCGACAATTAAACTCCAAGCGCGGTGCGGGTTATCGAGCACCGGTACCGGCGTGGTACCAGAAGTCAGCCCAACAACCTGATCGGCAGTTCGGTTTCCTAGCTTTCGGAGAAATGAGGACAGCGACATGTCGGTGGCTGACCGTTGAAGTGTTTGGTGTAAAAAATGTTATGAGGAACGTTGCGTTGTCCCCCAATTGCTAGCCGACGATTCAGGCTACGGCTATATATAGTGTGAAGAGCGGTTGTTTTGGGGAAAACTACCTGTTTACTATAGCACAGAAGTACTCCACAGTCAACCTAATTCTTTGGCTAACCGTAGCCATTCTGCGACGGATAATTCCTGTGCCCGCCGGGAGGGTTTGATACCTACTTGGTCGAGGTGTTTGTCAATATCAGCCGTCGTTAGATGGAAACTGGAAGCTAGGGAATTATGGAGTTGCTTCCGCCGGGAAGCGAACCCCGCCCTGGCCAAACGAAACAGTTGTTTTGCCTCGTCTTCATCATGTGTCTGGACTGGTTCACAGTGCAAGACCGCCGACTGGACGCGCGGAATAGGGAAAAAGTCCGTGGCGGGAACGGTCATGAGGATGTGCGGCACGCTGTAATACTGTACGAGAAGGCTCAAGAGGCTCATCTCACCTGGCTCTGCGGTGATCCGTTTCGCTACATCGGATTGGATCATCGTCGTCAGTGATGTTGGACGCGGCCGGAGGGTGAGAAAATTACGAAAAATGAGTGAGGTGCCACTATACGGCAGGTTGGCGACGAGTTTATATCCTTGATCTTCGAGATGGTCATTAAGGTTGACCCGGAAAATGTCTCCTTCCACCAAGATGAGCTTCGATTGCCCGCGATACTTCCGTCGAAGATACGCCGCCAGTCGCTTATCAAGCTCAACGGCGACGACGCGGGCACCGGTAGCCAGTAACACGTCAGTCAAGCACCCCAGACCCGGACCGATCTCGAGCACTGTATCATCCGGCCCAACGCCCGCAGCGTCAACCATCGCCTGACAGATATCATCGTTTAGCAAAAAATTCTGGCCGGCAGCTTGCTGCGGCCGCAGACCAATCTGACGCAAGATGCGTTGGACGTCGTCGCGAGTCATCAGAACAACAGGTACAACAACGAAACAGCGGCGGCCGCGACGAATGAAGCGGTGAATGGTGAAAGGAACTGGGCGAGGATGATAATCACGGCAGCGATCAATGTTTTCGCTAAGGCGAAACCCTGCTCGTAGAACACCGACCGTTCGATGATTTGATTTTCGCCCAAAGCACGCTCATAGGTCATCGCGGTCAGCGGGACGAAGGTCGTATTCTTTGCAATCCGGCCGATGGTTTCACTGGTGAATACAGCTGGAATACCTTTTAAGAGTGGCCGCGTGATCCAGATGAAGGCCGTGACGATTGCGCCCCAACGTAATGCCCGCTTTGTCTGATGGCGGTCAATCACCTTGCCAATATACAACGTCACTAAGCCGGTAATGAGGGTTGCAACAGCGATTGCGCCGCCCAAATTGAGGAAGTCCTTGAAGGCTAAAGCGATGAAAATCGGCCAAATGACCAATAAAACCAACTCTTCGCCGAGCGCGAGGTAAGCAATCGTACTGCGGATATGGAGTTTCGTGAATGGTTGCTTAATCGCCTGCCAGTATGAAAATGCGCGGCGTTTATAGGGAACGGGCTGGATGAACAACGGTGCATTCGAGACAATGATCAGCCCGATGACGACGAGAAATAATGCCGAGAACCCGAAGTACTTGATCAGGAAACCGCCGAAGACTGGGCCGAGAATGAACATCAGCGTCGAGAGCGACCACAGTCCAGAAAATTCTTTTCCGCGCTCGCCTTGATCGGAGGTCATGATGAAGTCCGTGTGGTAGGCTGGCCAGTACCACATTTTCTGCAGCGCAAAGAACACCGGAGCGACCCAAAAGAAAGCCGGTACAGTCGCCACCAACATTAAGCTCAAATAATACCCGACCAACATGATCGAGCTGACGGCGATACTCCGTTCGGGTCCGAAACGAGCCACAAATTTCCCGCCGAGCGGCACGAGGAAATAGTACAAGCCGTAGACGACGATGTAGTACAGGAGGATGTGACTAATTGAATACCCAAGCTGAAAGAGGTAGACCGGCTCAAACAGCGTGACGGCAGCTAAGGCAAAATCCAAAATCGCAACGGAGATGTACAGCTCCTCAAGCTGGTGACTAAACCGCTTCTGAAAGTAGTGCGGTGAGAAGTGGGCGAAGACTCTATACATGGACAGCGCCAGGGCGAATGATGTGTATTGATGTTCCGCGAACGTCGATCAGGGTCGAGGGTTTCGATTGACGTCCGCAACGGCCAGATACCATCAGTATACCAGGAAAATCATGTTTGACCTTCATAGCGGACTTTGTTGGCGGCTGGCCGGAGATGTTCGCGCTGGTAGCAGTAATCGGGACACCGAGTGTGCTGGCCACGCGTCGGGCACCGGCGTGGGCGGGTACACGAACACCGATCTTGCGCGCGCCAAGGGCGCGCGCCGCAATCGCCGCTTTCGGTTTCAAGAGCATGGTCAATGAACCGGGCCAGTAACGTCGGGCTAATCGTTCTTCAACTTTGGACAACACAAAAAACTTCTTGACTTGCTTCAAATCACCCGCCACGAGCGCGATCGGCTTACCTGGCTCGCGATGTTTCACGCGGAACAATTGCCGAATCGCCACGGCATCAGTGGCCTTTACGCCCAACGCAAAAAAGGACTCGGTGGGATAGGCAATGATATTCGCAGCTGGTTTCAAACGACGAAATTGATCAGCTTGTCCGGCACGAAAATGACTTTTTTCGGTGCATTTGTTAGATACTTCGCCACATTCGCTTCGGCTCTGGCCAGCACCTCAACGTCGCTCTGATTGGTCCCGGCGTTGACGGTAATGGTGCCACGCAGCTTGCCCGCGACCTGCACGGCGATTGTCGCTGTATCGTTTTGCGTTAATTCCTGATCGAATGTCG
>JACRFO010000003.1 GCA_016217865.1 Candidatus Kerfeldbacteria bacterium
CTGCGTCATGCCATCCGACCGCCAGGTTGTGCTGAAGGTAGATCGCCAGGAGCAAGATCATGCTACCGGCAAAGAAGATGACGCCGTTGAGACGCGATGCGAGGGGAAAGCGGATGTGGCCTTGAGCGCGTCGCCAGACGAGATCCGTTAACGAGTCCGCCTGTAACCGCGGGAATACGCTCACGTTCTGGTCTGCAATCCGCTGAAGCCAATTGCGCAGTTCAACCCGATGCTGATCAGCCTCCGGCGTATTGTTGTAGCGGCCGAAGATGTTGCCGAGTCCGAATGCCAGACTGCTGTCAGGCACGGGAGGGCTACTTCCCTTCGGCACGAATCGCAGACTGACGAAGTCGAACTTCGCCATCCAAACGATGTCTAGCGCGGCGATCGTGGTTGTGTTGATCACTTCCGAGACCAGACCGCTGTCACGTTTCGACTCGATGACGTCCAGGAGGGCCGACCGAAATTCCGTCGGCATTCCGAGATCATCATCGATACGGGAGAACGTGACCGGCAGTCCCGTTGCCTGACCGAGCACCGGGGCGATGCCCCAGAGCAGGTATTCGGCGTTGCTGGGCTGCAGCTGGCAGACCAGCCGGTGTACCGGCGGCCAGCTTGAGCCGAGCATCAGGCTCAACGCGGCGAGCCCGAGGAGGAGGTGGCGGAGAGCGACCGATCCCTTCAGGAAACGCATCGTGGCGTACCACGCCAATTCGATCTGCTGCTGTGCAGCATCCTGGTTCATTGCGTGTACCTCTTGGTACGGGGTAGGACAGCCGTGCGGGGAGTGGGCACCTTACAGTGATTTGTAAAGGGCAGACAAACTCAAACAAAAAAACCAGATAAAGTCAAGTCAGAGTCGGCTGAATACTGTGCAACATGCTAGACTATATACATGCTAAAGACAGAACCCATCAGCCGCCCAAGTAGCCGTCGCTGGTTGGTGGCGGTTGGAATCGCGGCTATCGGGGTCACCTGGCAGTTTCTTTCTCTGGCCCTCATCGAGCGGTCGGTTTCAGTGTTCCCAACGGTGACTGATGTCCTGATGGATCGACTTCCCCGCATTGACTTCGGCTTTTTCGGGGAATCGTGGTTTTTTGGGCTGGTCATAGTCTTTGCCCTGTGGCACTTTCGACGCCAATGGCAGCGCACACCAGAGATATTGATGGCCCTAGGGTTGATGTACTTCTTGCGTGGTTGGTTCCTCTACTTGTTTCCGATCGGTGCGCCGTACGGCGCAGTGAGCCCGGACGAACGGTTGAGCATCTGGGGGCACGAATCGCACGCTTTTTTTCCTGGTGGGCATATCGCCATTTTGACAGCTCTCGCACTGTTCGCACCGGTGCGGTGGTTACGGTGGGTGCTTTGGTCTGGGCTGGTCATCTTCGGGATCGGGACGCTATTGGCTAAGACCCATTATACGATGGATTCGGTTGGTGGCATCCTCCTAGGATATGCAGTGGCAACCATGGTCCGCCAACGCGAAAGCGTAGCGACCAGTGCGGCGGTACAGAATGGCAGCGGAACGTTACGTTGACAAACCACAATGACTGCGACAGACTGTACGGTATAACATATAAACAACACCTATGGCCAAACCGACACGTTTGCCAGCACCAAAGACCCTCCTGACTGCTACTGCGACAACAACTCAAGTCACAACTGCGGTCGGATACGGCCTGATCAGTCTAGCTGCCGCGAGCGGCTTTTTCTTTTTCTCCTCGGGGTTACAACCCCTGACGAACAGGCAAGGATCAACCGTAACAGCTGCCCGCCCGTCGCTCGAAGAACAAACCTCAAATATCGTCACGCTTCAGGAAAGCTATGTTGGCATGACCACCACGACAATCCAACAGGCATTGGCCTTACGGAAGACGGAAATGATTCGACGGATGCAAGCCGACCCTGACCGGGCGGCTCGAAATGTTATTGCACCTGATGTGAGATCACGCTTTGCCGCCGCTGATCAGCCTATGATTGAGCAGCAACAAGCGCTTCGCGGAACGTATCAACCCCAACTGGCGGAGTTAGGTGATGGGACACAGCAGACGATCCACCGCCTGAAACAAGTTGATGGGTCAGTTCGATTCTTGCACTTCTCTGGGTCGCCAGTGGACTTGCCGCCCGGTGCCGCAGTCACAGTCGAACAAGCCTACGTTCTTGATGCCGAAGCGCTCGTCTCCAGTACGCTGAATGATGGGAGTTCGAACCTGACGGTTGATTCGACCGCGGTGACGACGACCACGACCAATCGGAAAACCGCGGTCGTCCTGTTCAATTTCTCCGACGATCCACGGGCGGCCATGACGACGGATCAAGTGCGGACCGCCCTGTTCACGGGAGGAAGTTCTGTCGACGCCTACTACAAGGAGGCAACCTACAATTCAATCCAGTTCGTCGGAAAGAGTCGGGTAGATGGAGATGTCTTGGGCTGGTTCACGATTCCATCAACCTACCCAAAGACACCGTCAGATTGTGCTGGTACAGCAGTGGATACCTGGGCGGCCCAAGCGAGACAACTGGCTCAAGCTGCCGGTAACGACTTGAGTGGGTATGATCACTACCTCTACATCATGCCCTGGATGGCCAACCAGTGGTCGGCCTGTAGCTGGGCTGGGCTGGCCGATATCGGTGGGAACCAGGCGTGGATCAACGGCGCGCCGAACTACGTCAATGTGCGGATAGTTGGCCATGAGCTTGGCCACAATCTCGGCCTTTGGCATGCCCAAGTCCGTCGTTGCCGTGATGGTTCGGGAGCGACCGTTAGCCTAAGCACGTCGTGCACGAATACGGATTACGCTGATACCTTCGACGTCATGGGGAACGATCCTTTTCTCCATCGCCAATTCAACACGTTCAACAAGAGCAAGCTCGGGTTGTATGGAACCAGCAATGTTGTTGATGTGACAGCGAACGGTACGTACACAGTAGTCCCAATCGAGCAGGCTTCGAGCGGCGTCCAAGCCCTGCGAATTTCCCGCGGGCCGAATCAACCACCACTCTACGTTGAGTTTCGTCAGCCATATGGCACCTTTGATAACTTCGCCCTCACCGATCCGGCCGTCAATGGGGTGATGGTCCGGCTCGGACCGGCCAGCGGCACCTCCTCGGCGTTCACCTACCTCCTCGACATGACGCCAGCGACTGGCGATACACCG
Source organism: Candidatus Kerfeldbacteria bacterium (assembly GCA_016217865.1). GTDB lineage: Bacteria > Patescibacteriota > Patescibacteriia > SBBC01 > CAIJZX01 > CAIJZX01. Next base: position 3,159 of record JACRFO010000003.1, read on the forward strand.
GGTACGACCGATGGTTTCCGCGATGCAGCTTTGCCGGCCGGTCAAACCTTTCAAGACTTCGGCAGCGGCGTCATCATTAAGACGCAATCGGTGGCGGCAACGGGTGCGGTCGTTGAAGTTCAATTCGTTGCCCCAACCTGTCAGCATTCGGCTCCGATCGTGAATTTGCTACCGGCCAGTCAAACCAGTGCGCCGGGCGGAACAAAGAACTTCACATTCACGGTTGCCAGTACGGAACTGAGTACCTGTCCGAATGTGACCTACCGACTGAACGGGACCCTGCCGAACGGCTGGACGCAAACCGTTACCCCGGCCACGTTGTCAATCGCCCCAGGAGCGAGCGGCCAGTTCATCGCGGCTGTAACAAACACTGCTTCGTCACTGATTGGAACATATCCGGTGGTGGAGGAATTGATTGACTCGACCACGAACGGAGTTGTGGTGACCAAGACCGCCGCCATGTCACTGATTGCCTCGGAGATCATTGCGCCGACCGCAACGTTCACCTCA
>JACRFO010000023.1 GCA_016217865.1 Candidatus Kerfeldbacteria bacterium
CCACTGAACTACACCCGCATGTGTGGTACCTGACAAACGTTTTTTGTAATGATGTTTTCCCCTGTGACTCGCCGTTCCTTCGGAACATGCTCGTCCCGTCTCGGCCGCCGCGAGCAAAGCAGTTTGCTCGCTCTTGCTTCGCAAGCCGGCCTCGACCCACTGAACTACACTAGCGTTTGAAAGGGACCGGCCTTTTTCTTAGCTTCCGCATGGTATCAACAATCAACAAAACAATCAAGTCGCCGCATCATCCGGGGCGAGAACCTGTAGGCTGAAAAAAGCCCCGATGAGCTGCAGCACCCCAACCAAGACGATAAGCGTTGGAAAACCGTAGAGCGTCAGGAGCGCACCGCCGAGTACTGTCGCCGCCGCGATGAGTAATTGGTTTCCGCCATCCGCCATCGCCCATTCTTCCGACTCATGACCCTGATCTTCGTACTTGCCGTACATGGTTTTCCAAGCCGGGACCATCCAGGCATTGACCGCGCCATTGAATATTTGGACCGGGTAGATGATCCACAGTTCGTCCACGAGCAGAAAGGAAAAGGCCGCCAGGGTGAGCAGGAAGTAACTGGAAACGATAATGGCCCGCTTGTTTTCAATCGAATTCTGGACCCGTCCGAAGACAATAATGAGCAGGCCGAACGTTAGTGAGTACAACGATAGGGCCACCGTGATGTCAAACGGCGTCGCGTCGTACTGGAGCGCGAAAATGGTAAAGAGCGGACCGAATAACGCGAACGCGAAAATATTGAAGTAATTCCCAAGCAGCAACAATTTCAGAATCCGATGACGATTCCTTGGTTTGAAGATGAGGTGCAGCATGTGTTTGGATGTGGGCACCGCCGACATCATCGTCCAGCACCAGGCCGCTCGTTTCTCTCATTCTTGGAGGCCTGGAGGAGATTCGAACTCCTGAATAAGGGTTTTGCAGACCCTTGCCTTACCACTTGGCTACCAGGCCAAGCCGGGTGAGAAACGAGCGGCTCGATGCTGGGTGGCCGCGACGGCGTTGATGCCGGGATACTGTACCACAGGTAACAAATAAATCAACTGCGTATCAGCTCGAGATATTCAACGAGTCGATATTACTTCGATGAAAAGCCCTGGAGTTCCGCTGAAATCATACTGACAATCTTCTCGAGTTTCGTCAGCGCCTTCGGGTAGTACTGGGAAATCCCAAGCCGTAGGTACTTGTTCACAATTTCCGGGTTGATCGAGTTCGTCACGAGGTAGATCGGCAAGAGTTTCAGCTTCTCATCTTTCTTCATGGCTGTAACTAATTCATCACCAGTCTTATCCGGCAGGTAGTGATCGAGCCAGACGACATCAATTTCCGGTATCTCGTTTAGGTAATCTAATGCTTGGTCGACCGTCCGAGCCAACAAGACTTTATAGCCGCTTTTTTCCAGCTTCAACTTGATCGCCTCGGACAGCAGCTCTTCGTCTTCGACTACGAGAATGGACGGCTGCGAAGTGGGCATAGTTAGCTCTAGTGTAGCGCAATAGCGCCTAGGCGGATAGAGCGCGCGAACCAGCTTTGGCGCGCATACCGGACCGCGGCAGTTTCACGGTAAATGTCGTTCCGATCTTTGGTTTTGAGGTAAAGGAAATTGAACCACCTGACTGCTCAACGATGGCTTTCACGATGTACAGCCCGAGTCCATTGCCATTCGGGGACATCGCCTGGGCCGCCCGCGATCGGAACATCTTCGTGAACATTTGCTGGCGGTCATGTTCGGCAATGCCGATGCCGGTGTCCGCGACCTGGAGGATCAAGACATTGCGTTGGGCTTGCAACCGAACCGTCACCCGGCCAGACCGGGGTGTGTACCGAACGGCATTGGTTATGAGATTCTGTACGATGATAGTCATCAGATTCTGATCAAGCAGAATCGGCGGGAGACTCACATCAAGGTCAACGATGATGCGTGGCGTCGGACCGGTAGCCCGTACTTCTCGGACCACTTGGCGGATCAGTTTTGGTAAGTCCGTCAGGATCGGGGCAACTTCAAAGGTACCCAGGTCGATACGGGACGTGTTGAGCAGCGCCGTTACGAGGGTAATCATCCGTTCATTGCTCAACTGGATTTTTCCGATAATGGACCGCTGTTTTGGCGGCAGCGGTCCGGCCGTGTTATCCATCAGCAATTCGGTAAACCAGGCAATCGCGGACAGCGGCGTAGTGAGTTGGTGCGAAGCGAGTGAGACGAATTCCGTCTTGGCAGCATCCAGCCGGACCCGCTCGGAAATATCTTCTTGGAGACCGACGTAGAAGATATTTTTCCCGTCCAACCGAACCGGGAAAATTTGCAGCTCGGCCGTGTACTCGCTGCCATCCCGGCGACGGTTGATGATCTTCTCGCTCTTGAATGGGAGCCCCGCAGCCAGGTTTTGCCAGAGCCGTTGGTGTTCGGCCGGATCGGTTTTTCCCGACTGGAGAATTCTTGGGTTTTGACCGAGCGCCTGACTGGCCGAGTATCCGGTCAGCCGTTCCCACGCCGGATTGACGTAGATGATGTTCGCCTCGACATCGGTCATGACTATCCCATCCGTCGTTGCATCGACCGCTTGTTTGAACTTCTCCAATTCGCGGTCCTTGACTAGTAACTCTTCTTCGTACCGTTCGGTCACGAGCTCAAATAAGCCGAGCATCGCGCTTACTACCGTCAAACCGACGAAGACTTGTTCCATCTGCTCCTCCGCATAGGGAATATCAAGCCAACCAGCAGCACCCAATAACCCAATCGTTTGAATGATGACCAGTGTGGCCACCACCCACCAGACACCGCGGCTTAACCCCTGGAGGAAGAAGGCGAGAATCGGGATCGTGAACAGCCAAAGAAACCCGGTATCGTGCAGGCCACCCGATACGAGGAGGAAGGCTGTCAGCACCAACATCAAACAGAGAATGAAGTTGCTGGCAGCAATGACATTCTTTAATCGGCGTAAGTACGCGAGATTCGCCATTGCCAGCAGGGTAAACGCGAAATCAATCAAGGCGCGTTCCGGGCGGCCGTTGAGGATGTAGGTGATACCGAATCCGGTCAGCGTCAGCGCCCCGATGAACGATAGGCCGAACACGAAGAGTACTTGCCGCGTCTCACGGTTCAGGAAGTCTAATTCGGTCCCAAGCTCAAGGCGTTGGGCGATAAACCGCCGGACTGTTGCGCGGACATTCTTCATGGCGTTAATTGAACTTTTTTCAAGACAAGCGGTATTTTTTTGAAATCGTAGATGAGTGTCTGCCGCATTCCGCCGTTGTAGAGCGCCGCGGCTGGATGGTAGAGCGGTAAGACGACCCGCCCGCGGACCCGTTTCGGCTGACCGTGGATTTGACTGATCTTGTACTCCGGCGGGAAGAAGAGACCCATCGAATGCCGGCCGAGCGTCACGATGAGCTTCGGGGCGATGAACTCGATCTGCTTCCAGAGGAACAAGTCAGTACAAGTGTGGATTTCGTCCGGTTCAGGATCGCGGTTTTCGGGTGGGCGGCACTTAACCACATTCGTGACGAACACGTCGCTCCGCGTTTGGCCGATCGCCGACAGCATCTCGTCGAGGAACTTACCAGCAGCGCCAATGAACGGATGGCCAGTTTCGTCCTCCTTCTGACCCGGGCCTTCACCGACGAAGAGGACGGGGCTGTGGGGATTACCATCCCCGGGTACTGCTGTGAGACGCCCGGCTGCAAGCGGACAAGCCGTACAGTCGTGGACGGCGGCAGCGATCGCCTCGAGACTCGTCAGGGTGGCTGGCGTAGGGATCGACATACCTATTGTACAACAAAATAGACGCCAACGAGCATAATCACCGAAGCCAGAACTTTCTGGGGTAAGTTGTGCTCGTGGAAAAACTTGCCGCCGAGGAGCACATCAACCAGTGAAGAGAGGCGCTTCAGTGCAATCACCAGTCCAACGGCGGTCAGGCTGACGGCCTGCAGTTGGGTTAGGTTGGCAATGAGGTGGAGACCGGCGGCAAGCAGGATGGGAATAACCGTCAGACGGTGGCGGCGGAAAAGGGTCACTGGCCGGCGGCCCGAGACGAAGACAATGAGCGAAAAAACGGCCATGATCGACAAGGTGTAGGCGAGGTAGGTGTAGATCGAAACCGATTGGAGGATGTGTCGGTCGATAACATTCGCCAGCGAAAAAGACAGTAGGGCACATAGGGCGAAGAGGCCGCCGGGTGATTTACCGAGCTGGAGAAACGGATCGAAGATCCGGCCGGGGTGTTTCGTTGAATCGCGCCACCAGCCCGGCGGGTAGTGACGGAGTTCAAGCACGTAGGTACCGATGAGTAGGAGAAGAATGCCGATGAGTTGGATGCCCTGAACAGTTTCACCAAGGAAGACGAGGGCGAGCAGGAAGGTCAAACCGGGATCAAGGGCGAGCACCGGTGCGACCACTGACAGCTCGGATCGGCGCAAGGACTTGGTCAAAAAATAGAACGCTCCAGCCCCGGCTAATCCGGTCGCCACCAACCACAGCAATTCCGTTGAGGTGACCGACCAGCTGATGGAAGACCGGAAGTACGAGAAGAACATCAGCCACTTCATCGCGCTGAAAACCATCACGTACTCCGCCGAATGCTCATTCTGAAGCGTCCGTTTCTGTAGCAAGCCAACCAGCGCGATCGCCAGCGCCGAGATGAGTGCGTAGCCAACCCACGCCATATCAGAGTTTAAGATCAATGAACTCGTGTTGGCGTTTCGGCAGATCGAGCGTCGCGATCGATGGGTATTGAAACATGCCGCCGGCTGTACCGGGGTTGAGGACGCGGCAGTCACCAATCCGCTCCCAGCGCTTCAGGTGCGTATGACCGTGACAGACCACATCGTATTCGCCGCTGCGTGCCATGATCTCGGCTCCGTCTGGTTTATGCGTGAAGCCGAGGCGTAGTCCGGCCAGGGCGACCTCGCCGCGATCACCGTGGTGGGTAACATTGGGTAAGTGTTCAACAACTTCAGATTCTAGCGCGCGATCAGCCACATTGCCAAAAACTGTGTGGATCGTTCCGTAATAGTCTTTCGCCATCCGTTCCAGCATCGCCGGCGAGCTGGTATCTCCGCAGTTGATGAGCACCGCTACTTGGTGGTCGACTAACCACTTGGCGATGAGTCCCCAAGCAACGACGTTATCGTGTAAATCAGACATCACAGCAACAACCATGCCCATATGATACCACGTTCGCCTCGGTCTGAAAAAAGAAAGACCTCCGGGTGATGCCTAGAGGTTGGGGTGGGGCTCGACGCCCCGGGAGCTGCCGGCCATCAGGCCGTGTTCTTGTCGCGTCCCATGCCGGACTCGTCGGTCTGGTTGCTGTTCGTCTGCAACCCGGCCGTGTGGTCCGCCGTCGGGCGCGCCGCGCGCATGCGATGGTTCGTGCCGTTCGTCGGCTTCATCGTCGCCGTGTCGTTGGACGCGATGTTGATCTGGGCGGAGTGAGCCGCCGCGGCCTTGTCGCAGGAGTTCGTGACCCCCGGCACGAAGACGTCGTCGTCGCGGATGAGCGGGAACTGGCCGCCGGTCGCCGCGCTCACGCTGGTGAGCTCCTGGGCGAACACGTCGGTCGTGAACGAGGCCTTGGGGTACTTCATCTGGTTGAACTGCGCCGCCGCGTCCACGGTGTTGATCACGACCTCCGACGTGATCATCGACTGGATGGGGCCGGTCTTCTGCGGGCTCCGGACGCTCGCGACCGCGATGGTCGCCAGCAGAACGGTGGCCAGCAGCGTCAGCGTGATACCCTTCGAGACGGGATGTCCACGCATAGTGGGCACTCCTCTGCGGAGGGGGTTGTGCGTGTGCTCGTCTGCGAGCTTCCGTCCCGCCACCCACACGCACTAAGGTGGCAGATAAAGCAAAACCTACTCCCACCGTGTGCGGCTGTCAAGTCGGCCGGTGAGCTATAGCTGACCTTTGAGGAAATTGTAGACGATGGCTCCGTATTCTCGCAGGACTGCTTTCGTGTCCGCCAGCCGTTCGCTCATTGATGTTTGCGGTAGGAGGGAGTATGGAGCTGCTACACAGCGCACGTCAGCACCCTGTTTGCGGAACATCCGACAAGCCCGCCAGGTATGGTATGGACTGGTCGTGACCGTTGCGGTGGTCCAGCCGCGCTGCGACATGACCGTCAACGAAAACTTCGCGTTCTCCCAAGTACTGGTTGACTGTGTTTCAGCGATCATCGCCTCGAGCGGTAGGCCGTGTTGATAACCGAACAAGACCATTTCTTTCGATTCGGTTAATCCTGTTTTGTGATTCAGTCCGCCAGACATAATGACCATCGGCGCGATGTTCGCTGCATGTAATTCTTGGGCTTCGAGAACGCGTTGCTTCGCTTGCGGCGGTAGGTGGTCGCCGCGGGTGCGTGTTCCGGCGCCAAGAACGATAATGACATCTGACTGACGTGGTTGTTCGTCACGGGTCAGTGGCCAAGCCAGCGCATCGCGCACAATCAGCGTGAAGGCCGACAGGCTGAAGAGCGCAGCTACAACCGCCCCGAGGCCCCACCAGACTTTTTGTCGTCGCCTCATCGGCGCCGCAACGTTTTCAACAACGCGACGTCCTTGGCGTACCCGCTATCCCACGGTGTTTCAATGATGACATCAACATTGCGCATTTTTGGATGAGCTATCAACGTCTTGAATCCGGCCAACCCAATCTGCCCCTGGCCGATGTGTTCGTGACGATCACGCTGCTCGCCCAACCCGAACTTCGAATCGTTGCCATGCACCAGCTTAAGCCGCGAGAGACCGACGATCTGGTCGAACTGCTTCAGTGTCGCCCGGACGGCGGACGGCGTGCGCAGATCATACCCCGCCGCGAAGATGTGACAGGCATCGAGACAGATGTTCACCTTGCCCTTGTACTTGGCGCTGCTTTCGATGTGTTTCAGGAGCGCGGCCAGCTGTTCGAACGACCCGCCAACCAAACCAGCATTGCCGGCCGAGCCTTCGAGGAGCAGTTGGGTTGATCCCTTGTACCCATCGAGCACCCGTTGAATTCCCCGCCACGTTTTGTGAAAGCCCAGTTTTGGACCAGCATCTTTCGTTGAGCCTAAGTGCGTCACAACGTAAGCCGCGCCGAGGAGCGTCCCGCGTTCCAATTCGTCGCGAATGACGCTAATCGAGCCGTAGCGTATGCGCGGGGTTGTCGAGGCGTAGTTGATGTAGTAGGGGGCGTGGATCGTAAAGTCACGAAACCCGCCGACTTTCATTTCCGCCTTGAACTTCGCCACAACCTCCGGCGTCAGTTTCGGGGCCGGTCCGCCTTGCGGCGAACGCGAAAATACCTGGAAGGTCTCGCAACCTAGTTTGGTAGCATTCGCCGGCGCGTTGAAAATCCCACCTGCGGCTGAAACGTGTGCTCCGATATGCATAGCCCTAGTGTAGCATACCCTTCATCCGCCGCGTCCCTAGGCCTTCGCAGCAGTTGCCCAGTCTTTCAGTTGCCCAATCACCTGGCGGTTGATGAGCAAGCTGCGAACGTAGTCTCGGTAGTCTTCGCTATCGATGCGTTGGAGAATTTCTGGCTGCCCTTGATACATTTGTAACGTCGATTGGACTTCCTTTTCGACGTCGGCTTTCGGTACTTCAAGGTGCTCGGTTTCAGCAATCGTCCGGATGAGCAGCGCAGCTTTGACTCGACGGGCTGCCGGTTTCTCAAACTCCTGCTTCAAGTCGTCCGCGCTCTTTTTCACGCTCTTCAGGTAGTCGTCAAAACTGCCACCTTGGCGCTCAATTTGTTCGCGCATCTCACCAATCATTTTCTCCTTCTCGCTCGCGAGGAGGAGTTCTGGTAGATCGCCAAACGTCGAACGGTTGATGAGTTCATCAATCAGCGCGTTTTCGAACGCGGCGTCTTCCTTCTGCTCGGCTTCACCGAGGAGGTTCTTCTCGAGCTGGGTCCGCAGTTCAGCAATGGAAGTGAACTTACCGGCTCGGGTAGCGAAGGCGTCGTTCAATTCCGGTTTGGTGATCTCGACGACTGATTTCACTTTCACTTTGAACGTGCCCTCTTTCCCCGCTACTTGTACATTGTGGTACTCTTTCGGAAATTTCAGGTTGAACTCCTTAGCCTCCTCTTTTTTCAATCCGATCAAGTTCTCTTCAAATCCAGGAATGAAGTTGTTACTGCCGAGAATCACTGGGTGCTGCTTGCTTGAACCATTTTCGACCGGAACGTTGTTCATTAGTAAATCAAAGTCAACTTCAACCTTGTCACCAAGTTTTGCCTGCCGGTCAACTTGCGCTTCCGTAGCAAACATTGAACGCAAATCCTCAAGGGCGCGGTCAACATCGGCTGGTGGAACGTGGGCCGATTTCTTCGTACTGGTAAACTTCCGGTAGTCACCGAGTTTGATGGTGGGTAGGACCGTCACTTCCGCTGTATATGAGAAAGCGTTGTCGGGTGCAAGTTTCTGAACGTGGACGTGCGGCCGGCCGATCGTCTTGAGGTCATGCTCGCGGACGGCCTGCGTGAAACTCTTCCGGACTGCTTCTTCAGCCGCTTCTTCCCAAACTGCGGCCGCTCCGAGGCGTTGCACGACAATTCCCAAACTCGCCTTACCCGGACGGAATCCTTCGATCTTGTGTTGCTTCGATAAGAGCTCGGCCGCCCGTTCGAGGTGCGGTTTCATATCTTCGACCGACAGCTCGATTGAGAGCTTCACTTGTGACTTTGGTAATTGTTCGACGGTGACGTGCATACAGCGCTAACCAAGAATAAGGCCCATACTGTAGCGGGATTTGGCCACCGCGTCAAGAAAAAGACTCCGGAGCCCAGAGTCAGTGTGCGGCTAGTCGTGTCGCGTGATGGTGCATGTCCACCCACCGCCATCGGTCCCGTCGATGAGGGCCAGCTGGCGGCGACCGCCGACCTCCTTCGGCAAGGGGCCGTGCCAGCGGTGCCGGACCGTATCGTCGGCGAGCATCAGCACAGCCGTGACCATGCTGTCGCTCATTTCGAGCCGGACATCTGCCGACGGCCGGCCGGTGAGGGTGAAGGAACCGCTGTGTTCGTCCCGGAGCTGGTACCGCCTGGCAGTCAGCCGGGCAGCGCCTTTCCGGAACTCGACGTCGACTCGCGACGTTTCCAACCGTTGCTTGGGCATGGCTGCCTCCTGTGGTTGCAGCAACGCTGATCGTTGCCGACCCGGTTGTTATCAGGTGTACCAGGCACACCGTCCACTGTCAATGTTCTTCGGCACAGCACAGCGCCGACCGTCCGGTCGGCGCTGTGAGTGGACAGGTGTATCAGTTCTTGACGCTGACGCCGCCAAATAGTGCCGTCCCACTAATCGTCAGAGTTTTTCCGACGCCGGCATCCGGATGCGACTTATCTTCCGCGCCACCGAAGAATGGCGTCACCTTGGTGATGATTTTGACGGTTCGGGGAACGAGGATATCAATGCCGCCGAATCCAGCCGTCACATCAAGTCGCGCATCGGCCGCGATGTCAGCCTCACGTAAATCAAGTTTCACACCGCCAAACCAGGCGGAAACGCTGCTATGAGCCAGGGGTCCAGTTACTTTCCGTTCCACCCCGCTGAAGAGAACGCTGGCATCAGCCGGACCAGTATCGCTTCGGGGTCCGCCTTCCCACCGTTTGCCCATGAGAATACGCCCACCGACGAGGATGATGACGGCTGGCCAAAAGATATTCCAGGCGGAATCTTCAAAGACATCAAGCTGGTTGAGGAGTATGACGAAGCCGACGAGAATGATGAGCAACGGCCCAAACCAAGCTCGTCGGTTCGACTGCCAAGCAATCACACCGACGCCGATGATGATTAACGGCCACCAGATAGCCGTGATGCTAGCGGCGCCGGGCACATTCAATTGCTGGAGGAGCAGTCCAAGACCGAAGACGACGATAACGAGGCCGAAGAGGTTTTTCATAACAAATTACTTTCGAATGACAACAAGAGTACAGTTGGTCACGAGCGCAGCGATCGCACCGATTGCCGCTAATGGCGCAACGAGGAGTGTCCCAACGACGCCGACCGTTAGCGGGAATCGCACTATTTCATCGCCTTGCTCATTCTTGATGATGATCGTCCGGGCGTTGCCCTCCCGCACGATTTCTTTTACTTTGCGGACCAGGTCCTCACCATTGACCCGGAATTCTTCTTGGTGTGAAGGTGTCATACGTCGTACCAGTGAAAAGTAATACTTGAGGCACCGGCCTGGATGGTGATATCGACCTTGTTGACGGCCGTTTCATAGTTGCTGCTTGCGTAGTGATTGGCTGATTTCTCGACGAAGTCTGTCAAGGTTTTTCCGGAGACCGCCGCCTCGAGATTCAACGCGGCACCGAGGGTCCGCGGCAGATAGACATCAATCGAACTGGCCCCGGCATTGATCTTGACGGTGCTGGCGGGTACCGTCGCGCCGAGACGAAGCTTCAAGGCTGAGGCGCCAGTATCTACCGTTACGCGCTTGGCTTTCACGGTCGTCAGGTCAAGGTCCATGTCCGTCGCGCCGGAGTTCACGTCGATCGTCAGAGGCAATGTATCGGTCAGCTTGGCTGTCAGCTCGTTCCGATTCATCCCCCAGAGCCACATGCCCGTCGCTTTCGTCATCGACAGTTCTACCGCTTGCGTCGTACCAGTCAACGTGTCAGTCGTATCAAGCGTATCAACATTCGAGGTATACGTACCGCTGATGAGCTGGGCTGAACCCCCGGTCATCCGGACCTTCGCCGCACCGATATCGAGTTGCACCGAGGCCTCGGTGGCGGTCGCGGCCGGGGTGACGGTGAAGTCGCGGGTGGTGACTTCCCGTTGCCGTTGACCGCCGAAGATTGCCGCCGCCGCGAAGGCGACAACCGCCAAAACGAGGAGGATGCTGAAGAGCGTGCTCACCACCCGGCCGCGAGTCATGATCGACAGCCCGGCGATGATGATGAAGATCGGCCAGAGTTTCCAGACATCAGCCGGTACAAACCAAGCCCATCCGAACTGTTGGCTCAGGAGTGAAATACCGAGCAGGATGACCATCAGCCCGATGAACCAGCGCCAGACGCTGATGTGCGGACGGCGAGGTGGCACTGGCGGCGGTACTGGGGGTGGAGTTGGGGGCGTGGTCGTGGTTGGTTGGGGAGTATCCATGGCTACGTGCGTTTAAGGAGTATGGCCACGCCAATACCGACGATCACGAGTGGCCAGAAGACGTGCCACAGCGAAAAGGAAGCGATTGGCATGAACTGATTCACGAGGGCGATGATCCCGAAACCAATCAAGAGTGCGCCGATGAGCGCTGGCGCCGAATTCGGACGGCCAGCCTGCACATCTGCGGCGAGTTTCTGGGCACGGTCTTTCATCTCCTCGCCAGCCGTTTGCGCGCGTTGTTCTAATGGCCGCTGTTCTTGGCCGTGTTCAGGAACAATAATCCACAGGATGATGTAGAGGATTAACCCAAAACCGCCGCCGAGCGAAGCGACGAGAAAAATGATGCGAACGAGCGTCGGGTCAATATTGAAATACTCGCCAAGGCCGCCACAGACGCCGCAGAGGATGCGGTTCGTCCTAGAACGGTAGAGGCGACGAACAGGGGGTTGTTCCATACAGTACGTGTTACGCTTTACAAATGAGATAACGGATGATTGTTTTTGGTTTCTTCACGTTCGGCCGGGTCAGATACTCTTCCTCGTGAGGACCGGCGAGTTTGTATCCCTGACTCGCAATGTAGTCGTGGAGTTTCTTGACCGTCGGGCCTTCGGTCGCATACGAGCCTACGTGGAGAATTTGCGCGGTCAAACCGTACTTCCATTTCGCCAGCCGCGGTTTGATCGTTGGATGTTTGTAGAGCAGATCCTTTGCACGGACAAAATCAGAAACGCCGAGACCCCAAATTCCGGTCCATTTCGATTTCGTCTTTCGGTGAGCGTCCGGCCAGCGAGCCACTAGCCCACCAACTTCCATCACCTTCTTCCGCGGTTTGAAGACCTTAAACTTCGTCTGGTAGGCAGTCATGTAGAGCGCCTGGATAGCATCACTCGACACCTTGTTCGGATCACCAACCGTCGTCACTGTCAGAACAGTACGATTCGGGAGCTTCGATATTGTTGGTACAAAAGCGCGCATAGTGTTCTTCCTTTGTACCTCCACAACCTGACGGTACCAACTAGAGCGAAAACGTCAAGGCTGCGGTTTTCGGACCAAACCCTTCTGCGTATCGAAGGGGAGTTTGTCGTGGCGAGCAAAA
>JACRFO010000025.1 GCA_016217865.1 Candidatus Kerfeldbacteria bacterium
GGCGATTACCCACGTCAAATTTGAAAACGCGACCCACGAATTTTCAACTTTACCGTTCGTGAAGGAAGATGTTGTTGATATCATCCTCAACCTGAAGATGGTCCGCCTGCGGATGCACTCTGACGAACCGGTCACATTGACTCTTAACGTCACGGGTGCAAAAGACGTCACGGCCGGTGATATCACCGCCACGAGCGACGTCGAAGTCGTCAATAAGAACCAGCACATCGCCACCCTGACGGACAAAGCCGCCAACTTCAGCCTTGAACTGACGGTCGGCCGTGGTCGCGGGTACGTTCCAGTCGAGAACCGGGAAAAAGAACGCCTGCCACTCGGGACGATTGCGATTGACGCGATCTACACCCCGGTCAAGAACGTCAACTTCTCCAATACGAACGTCCGGGTTGGCCAGATGACGAACTTCGATAAGTTAACACTCGACATTACCACCGACGGAACACTGTCTCCGGTTGAGGCGCTGAAGCAAGCGACGACCATCCTCGTAGATCACTTCCAGTTTGTCATGCAGAATTTTGACTCGTTACCGGCTTCTACCATGGCTGACGAGGTTGCGACGGAAGCAAAACCGAAGAAGACCCGGAAGAAGAAAGCTGATTCGGAAAAGACCGAGCCATCAACTGAAGAGGAGGCCTAACCGTGCGACACCGCAAGACGAAAATTACCCTCGACCGTACCGCCAGCCAGCGACAGAAACTGGTGCGGAATTTGGTCATTAGCTTGGTCGCCCACGAAAAAATCGTGACGACGGCCGCCCGGGCAAAAGTAACTCGCTCACAAACCGAGCGACTTATCACGCAAGCCAAACCGGGTACACTCGCCAGTCCGCGACTCCTCTTGAAACGGTTGAATAACGCCACTGCTGTCAATAAGCTGATCAGCGTCCTGGGACCCCGCTACAAAGAACGTCATGGCGGTTACGCTCGGTTGATCAAGTTGACGCCGCGGGCTGGCGATACTGCTCAACGGATGATCGTTGAACTCATTCCTGCATAATTGTATGACCACGGTTGAATTTGACGCTCAAGGAAAAGTCCTCGGCCGCCTAGCGACCCAGATTGCTGTGGCCTTGATGGGAAAGACGACCCCTGATTTTCGACGTGATCGGTTGAGCGACGTCAAGGTTGTCGTTCACCACGCCGATCAAGTGGTTGTGACCGGTACCAAATCCACGACCAAGTTTTACTACAAGTTCTCCGGTTACCCGGGCGGTTTGAGCAAGAAATCATTTACGCAAGTGAAAGCCGAACACCCAGACCGGATGTTGAAATTGGCGGTTAAGCGGATGCTCCCGAAGAACAAATTACAGGCCAAGTTGATGAAACGTTTAACGCTCGAAGTGTCTAGCACGTAAACCTATGCCGCGAACTGCCGCTACGAAAACACCGAAGACGACTCGTAAACCAGCTGTAAAGAAGCCGGTAGTCCACCGTTTGGCGAAAAAGGTAACGGTCGAGGCCCCAGTCGTTAAACACCACGTCAAGAAAGACTACATTTTTGCCGTCGGTCGCCGAAAGGAAGCAGTGGCTCGAGTTCGTTGGCACCAACACACCGCCGGTGATTTCATTGTCAACGGTCGTCCGATGACGAACTACTTCCCGTCGCATAACCTCCAGTACGTGGTGACTGCCCCGTTGGTGTTAACGCACAACGAAACGGTCGGGCATGTGACTGCTAAGGTGGCTGGTGGTGGTAGTCAGGGCCAAGCGGAAGCGGTCCGACTCGGAATCGCCCGAGCGTTGGTCAAGATGGACGCCGATCTGCGGCTCGTCCTGAAGCAGGCTGGGTATCTCCGTCGTGATCCACGGGTCAAGGAGCGGAAGAAGTATGGCTTGAAGCGGGCCCGCCGGGCGCCGCAGTGGCAGAAGCGGTAACCCAACCCTGCCATGGTCGCTGCTCCGACCTCGGCTAACGGTGGACGCGTCGCGAAGAACACGACGTACCTGACCTTAGCCCTGATTGGGCAAAAAATTCTTTCGGCGCTCTACATTCCGATCGTCGCTGGTTTGATTGGGCCGACCGCAACCGGGGAGTACCTCGGGGCATTGTCGTTCATCAACGTCTTTGCGATATTCATTGATGTCGGGCTAACCCCAGCGTTCATCCGGGCAACGGCCCGCGATCAACAGCAAGGACAGCCGCAGTTTACGGCTATCATCACGTTCAAACTTCTATCGTCGGTTGTTGTGGTTGCGGCGCTCCTCGCTACGGTAGGTATCCTTGAAGCGACCCATCACAATCACCCGAACATGTTGTTCGTTCGTTGGGCGGCCATCGGGATGGTCATTGATGCCATGACGACGACAATGTACGGGTTCTTCCGCGGCGTGCAGCGGCTCGAGTACGAATCAGTTGGAACGGTCCTGCACCGGGTGGCGGTCATGCTCGTTGGGTTAACGGCCCTCCAACTCGGTGCCAGCCCGGTCGCGGTGATCATCGCCCTGCTCGTTGGCAGCAGTGCAAACTTTCTGTACGCAACATTCCATCTCTGGCGCTACGGCGTCAATTGGCGATTCTCGTGGCACTGGCCGACGCTCAAACCCTTGCTCATCGTAGCTACACCGTTTGGTCTGGCGGCCCTTTTTTCTGCTATCTATAGCAATAGCGACAATATCTTCCTGACCCTCTTCCAGAGTCATCGCGCCGTTGGTCTTTACGGTACCGCGAGCAAGATGATCAATGCTTTCAGCATCATTCCAACCGCTCTGGTGGCCGCAATTTTTCCGGCGATGAGTTTGGCCTTTATCAACGACCGGGAACGTCTCCAACGGATCTTCAGCGACGCGATGCGGTACTTAATGATCGCCGTCATTCCAATCATGGTCATTATCTTGACGCTCGGACTGCCGATCATTTTACAATTCTATAAGAGTCTATGGGTTGATGCAGTCTGGCCGTTGCGGATGTTAGCGGTGGCTATGCCAATGCTTTTCTTGAACTATCCCGTTGGCTACCTCCTCAATGCTGCAAACCGGCAAACGCGTAATACGATCAACATCGCGATCACGGTTGTCACGAACATCGCCCTGAACCTCATTTTTATCCAGCAGTATTCCTACAAATCCGTGGCGGTCATTTCTGTCTTCTCGGCACTCCAGTTGTTAGTCATGGGCCTGTGGTACACCCGGACGATCATCAACATTCCGGTCCGTGAACTCCTCACCACCCTCGGAAAAACACTGGTCGCCGGGCTACTGCTCGCCGGGCTTGGTTCGATCCTGCTGCCGTATGGACATGGTACGCGCGGTATTCTCATGGTTGCCGCCGCGCTCGGATTGACGTACATCGTGCTTCTCGGAGTCTTACGGATTGTCCGCCGCCAAGACGTTGACATGTTCCTAAGCCGGATTCGACGCACATGACCCGCTTTGCCCTGGTCACCGAGTTCTACCCGCCGGAACACGGCGGTATCCAACTCGTCACTGGTCAGCTGGCTGAAGCCTTGGGTCCAGACCTGACGGTCGTGACCCGCCCCCAACCGGGCGACAGTCAGTTTGATCAGGCACGCCCGGTCGCTGTTGTACGGCGCTCGTTATTTGTCGGACGTTCATGGCCGCGTTGGTGGTGGCTCGTTAGGTGGTTGCACCAAGCGAAACGCGACGGGCTCGAAGAGGTCATCTTCGGCCACATGAGCATGGCCGTCATGGCAGGCTGGTTGGCGTCACGGACTGGGTTGCGGTACAGCATTCTCGTTCACGGCAATGACGTACTGTCGGAAACGCGCCGTTGGCCGGGGCGATGGTGGCTGCGTTTAATTATTCGTCGGGCTGCTTGGATTGGCGTGAACAGCCATTTTGTCGCCGATCTTGTCCGTCAGCATGGCGGGCGCGAATACCAATTTGTTTACAGCCATCCGTGGGCTGACGTTAGTGTTCAACCCTCAACATCACGACAATCTGCGCAAGTGATCACGATGAGTCGCCTCGTAGCGCGTAAAAATATCGCGACGGTCATTCGCGCAATTCAGCTGGTCCGAACAGCGATACCGTCAGTTCACTACGATGTTGTCGGCGACGGACCGGAACGAGTTCCACTCGAACGCCTGACCGCTGAACTAGGGCTATCTGATTGCGTGACATTCCACGGCTCGATCGATGATATCCAAAAACAACAACTCCTTTCGTCCGCTACTGTGTTTGTGATGGTTCCCACGACACTTGATCAAGGCGTGGATGTCGAAGGCTTAGGAACAGTCTACCTTGAAGCTGGAGCGGCCGGGTTGCCGCTTATCGCTGCCCGGAGTGGGGGAGTTACTGATGCGGTCGTTGATGGACAGACTGGAATCTTCGTTGAGCCGACCGACCATGTCGCACTCGGCCGCGCTATTCAGGCGTTCTTGCAGGACCCAACGATCACCCAGGCGTTCGGGCAACGCTCAAGGCAGCGTGTTGAAGAAGAATTCTCCCGATCGGAACGGGTACGCCGTATTCGGGCTCGACTAGGGCTTGAACAACCGCTCGTTTCGGTCGTCATACCGGCCTTCCAAGCCGCCCATACTATTGGTCAGACGCTCAAAAAGCTCTTCGCGCAGACATACAAACGCTTCGAGGTTATTGTCGTCGATGATGGTTCAACCGATGATCTGTCGGGTGCACTCAAACCCTACGCCGACCGTATCCACCTCATTCGTCAAACTAACAGCGGTGCACCGGTCGCACGGAATGCTGGCGCCGCCATATCGAAAGGTGATTGGCTATTGTTTCTCGATGCCGACGTTGAACTCATTCCCAGCGCCCTAACTGATCTCGTTGAAGTCGGTGCCTCGCGTCCGGATTGTAGTTTTGTCTTTCCGGATTTCTATTTTGGGTGGAAGAAATTTCACCTCTTTGATTTTTCTGTCGAACGCCTACGTCGCCAAAACTATATCCATACCACTGCCTTGATTCGTCGTACCGCGTTCACCGGCTTTGACCCGGATTTAAAGAAATTCCAGGACTGGGACTTGTGGCTCACCTTGGCTGAACAAGACAACATCGGCGTATGGTTGCCGCGTCCGCTCTTCCGAATAAATACTGAACGCCATGGTCTGCAGTTGAGCACGTGGTTGCCGTCATTCGTTTACCGCTTGCCGCTCATCGGGCAGGGCCGGGGGAACGCGACCGTTGCGGCCTACCGCCGGGCTGAAGCAATCGTGAAGCATAAACACGGGTTGAACGGGTTGCGAAACAAGTGAAAGAGTGATAGACTGTCGGTAATGTCTGATCAGGCTGAGATCAGTATTATTATCGTCAACTGGAACGTCCGTGACCTGCTGATCAGGTGCCTCGCGTCAATCCAGCGTTTCGTTCGAGCGCCGTACGAAGTCATTGTTATTGACAACGCCTCGACTGACGGTAGCCTCGAAGCAATCCATAAACAATTCCCCAATGTCGTCTGCATCGCCAATACGCGGAATGTTGGTTTTGCGCGTGCCAACAACCAAGGTATTCAACGGGCTCGGGGTCAGTACGTGGCTCTCCTCAACCCTGATACAGAACTCGTCGATGATCCCTTTCCAGTCCTAACAAACTACCTGAATAGCCATAGCACGACTGCGTGCGTCGGACCGGAAGTGCTCAATCCCGATCGGACCCACCAGCAGTCCGTCCGACGGTTTCCGACCCTGCCTGATCAAGTCGTCGTACTGTTAAAGCTCCGACATCTCTTTCGTACGACTGCTTGGATGCAACGGTACTTAGCCGACCCTGGCAGTGGCATCGCCGAACCGTTAGTGGTCGATCAGTTGATGGGCGCTGCGATGTTGATGCCTCGTTGGGCGTTTCAGAGCGTCGGATTGTTCGATGAAGGCTATCCCAACTGGTTCGAGGAAGTTGATTGGTGCCGCCGGGCTCGTTCGGCCGGTTTCGACGTCGTCTACCATCCCGGTGCTCGCCTCATCCATGCTGGCGGTCAGAGCTTTGGTCAGCTCGTCAGCGTCAAGAAACACCGTTGGTTTTTGACCGGCTTGCGACGTTACGCTGGAAAGCACTGGGCTGCCCCACAGGCCCGAACGATCACTGCCTTGGCACCGTTGAGTTACCTCCTGACCATGTTGCAGTCTGTCATTAAACCGCGATGACCACTACGTCTTTCAAGCGGTATGGACAGGTGTTCGCTGCCCTCGCCGGGTTTGAACTGTTGTCCTGGCTGGCGTTCCGATCATCCATAGCTCAAATCTTGGTGACGGCCACGTTGACACTCACCGCTGTGTGGCTGGCTGTTCGGCGGCCAACGTGGTTAGTGTACATTTCGATCGCCGAGCTAGTAGTTGGCAGCCTCGGTCACTTGTTCGAGATGGAGTTCAACGGTGTGACGGTATCAATTCGGATGATCCTCTTTGTGATACTGATGCTCCGGTGGTCCGTCGATCGGTGGTTACGCCGAGTCAATCAACCGCAAGTGGTGAAGGAGGTTTCGTATGTGGTTATGATGGTTGTTGTTCTGCTGGCAGCCTCGTGGGGGTACTTCCGCGAGCAGTCGATCGGTGCGGTCTGGTCCGATGCGAATGCGTTCCTCTACCTTCTCATCCTCCTGCCTTGGTCGACCTATCTCCGGCGTGATCCAAACTGGACACGAACAGTACTGACGATCCTCCTAGCTGGTGCTTCACTCGTGGCTGTCAAAAGCTGGGTAGTGGTGATGCTGTTCGGCCAGAACATCGCGGCGTTACCGACCGTCTATCGCTGGATTCGCGATACTGGGGTCGGAGAAATTACCTTCATCAATGCCAATATCTTCCGGGTGTTCTTCCAAAGCCAAATCTATGCGGTGATCGTCTTCGCCCTCACTTTCGCCGCCTGGGTGTTTGGAAAAGCGCCGCGGTGGTGGTTGTTGCCGCTCGGACTATCGGCGCTTGGGGCCTACATCAGTCTCTCACGAAGTTTTTGGCTCGGTATAGCAGCCGCGCTTATCGTGATCGCTGTTTGGGGGGTACGACAAGCCGGTTGGTCCGCTGTGCGTCGTGGCCTTGTGATTATTCCAGTGGCGGTTGTTGTTTGGCTCGGAATGAATTGGGCGTTGTATTTTCCGAACGTAGTCAGCACCGGTGAACAACGCGCCAATATTCTGTTAACTCGTCTTCAAGGGAGTGGAGCGGCGAGTGCCGCGAGCGCCAGGAGTAATCAAGTGCGGCCGCTTCTCGCAGCAATTGCTCACCACCCGGTGATCGGCAGCGGTTTCGGCGCCACCGTAACGTATTATAATCCCGACCCGCGTATCAACGGTTGGCGGACAACGAGCGCTTTTGAGCTCGGATACCTTGATCTGTGGTTGAAACTCGGGCTAGTTGGACTAGCAGCGTACGGGTGGTGGTTGTGGCGAACAGGAAGCCGATTACGAACATCCTCGTGGCGGTGGTGGTTGATCGCGCCGACCGCCGCTCTCCTCGTCACCAACACTGTCTCGCCCTACCTCAATCATCCGCTCGGGCTAGGTTGGCTGATGCTCGTGGCGCTCTATGCCTATGAATCCTAAACCAACGGTTGCTATTCACATTGTCACGTGGAATAGCATCACGCACATTGCGGCGTGCCTCGACGCCGTGGCAAAACAGTTGACGCCGGATATGACAGTCATGATTGTCGATAACGCCTCGATTGACGGAACAGTTGCGTGGATTGAAGAGCACTACCCCCATTTCCACCTGCTCCGGAACACACGCAACGTCGGCTACTGCCGGGCCCACAATCAAGCGCTGCGGTTATCCTCGAGCGCCTACGTCCTGTTCCTCAATCCCGATGTCATTTTAGCCGATGGTTGGCTTTCGCGCGCCGTCTCAACCATGGAGCAACGGCCATCCACTAGTGCCATCGGTGGCAAACTCCGCCGTTTCTCGTACACTCCAGACGAGTTGAAAGAAATCGTCTTTTCTCGTATAATCGACAGCACTGGCTTACAGGTCTCTCGCAACCGTCATACCGTTGATCGGGGTAGCGGTGAGGAAGACACCGGCCAGTACGATACGGCGGGCGAGACCTTCGGCTTCAGTGGCGCTTGTGTCATGTACCGCCGCACCGCCCTGGAGAGCGTTCGCTACCGAGATGAATACCTTGATGACGACCTCTTCGCCTACAAGGAAGATCTTGACCTGTCATGGCGTCTGCAACGCTTGGGATGGAACGCCTGGTACGACCCAGCGCTGATCGGTTGGCACCACCGTACGATCAAAGGGACATCGAAGACGGGGGATCTGCTCATTGCGAAGAATTACCGCAGTCGCGATCGTTTCAATATCTTCTACTCGTACCGAAATCACTGGCTCGTGCTGACGAAGAATGAAACCTGGTCGACTGTTTGGCGAGACGGATTCTGGATCGCCCTGTACGAACTCAAGAAGTTGGTGTTCCTGACCCTGACCGGCCGGCTAAGCCTACAAGCTGTAGCGGCCGCCTGGCGCCTACGTTCAAATATGAACATGAAGGCCCAGGTCATCAATCACCACGCCAAAAGATCGCCGCTCGAAGTTCGTCAATGGTTTCTCCATTAAGCAACAATCGTGGAACTCTCAATCGTCATTGTCAACTATAAGACGAAGGGCCTGCTCAAACAGTGTTTACGCGGTATTGCTGACTGTCACTTTTCATTTCCGCACGAAGTGATCGTTGTTGACAACGATTCTCAAGATGGCAGCGTCGAAATGTTGCAACAGCAGTTTCCCGAAGTTACCTTGATTGCCTCGCCGACGAATGTTGGCTTTGGCGCCGGCATGAATCTCGGCTTCAAACGTTCAAC
>JACRFO010000028.1 GCA_016217865.1 Candidatus Kerfeldbacteria bacterium
CTACAGGGTATTCCCGGTATCCCCACGTGTGCTGGAGGTCACACGGCCCGGGCCGCTCACAAGCGTTACTGACCGCGATCAGAAGGCGGAACTCATGACGAGCTCCAGAGAACGGCCTCCCCCGTCGACGTCAGTAATCTGACCCAAAGCCCAAAATCACTTCTGTTACCTCAATGGATTGAGGTGCCCCGTATCCCTGCGCTCGCCCATGCGGCAGCGCGTCCCAGACGACTAACGGAGCAGAACTGAATTCGGGCTTTCTTCTTTTACCTAAAAACCGCCGCTGCGGCGGTTTGGGTGGTAGGTTCTACTACTTCTCTTCGCTGCCGTCACCGTAGTCGTCGTCTTCATCCTCATCTTCTTTCAAGGGTACATCCTCGGTATCGAGTTCATCATCCTGGTCGTCGGTCTCATCCGTCGGCAGCTTATCATCATCTAGGTCGTCATCGAGCATGGGATCGTCCATGGGTCACGTCGTCAGTGAATAAAAATATACTGTTGGGCAGTGTATCACAACAGAAAAAAATTCAGCAAGACTACTTAGCCACCATCTCTTCGACGGCTCGAAGCGCCGAGGCGAGAATGGTCACACCATCATCGCCACTCATGTGTTTCTTGTGATGTTCGATGATCATCTTTGCGCCCAATTCTCGTTGGAACACATCTTTATCGTCGAGCGGGACAAATTGGTCATCATCAGACATGATGGCCGTAAACTGTTGTGCCCGGGCACGGATGATTGGCCAGTGCAGTGGCCGCTGGAGCCACGGTCCGCCGATTGCCACCGCTTCATCATCTTCGAGCGCTTCCGGTTTTAGCGTCACCCATCCCCCAACCAACACCACGCCGCCAACGACGGTATCGGCTGGCAGTGTCTCTAGATACCGCATGATGGTTTGGCAGCCGATGCTATGGCCGACGAAATATGTTTCATTATCCGACTGACCAACTGCGTGGCGTAAAAAAGGCACCCAGGTATCGATCGCCGGATGGTCGGCGTCCGGCATAGCCGGGACATGCACCTCATACCCGCGGGTCATCAGTTCTTTTTTCAACCACGGAAACCAACCGCCCAGCGGACTGTCCGACCAACCGTGAATGATGAAGACGCGTTTCATACGATGAATCGTAGCACAACGATTACCGATAAACCACCGATTGCCAGGAGTGACCACCCCCAGCGATCGTACCAATTGAACCGGCCGAGTGGTTGCCAGCGCGAAAATGGGTAGAGGAGGTAGCCAGTTCGGCTGGACGCGTGGGTCGGGATGTCAATCAGTAAGTGTAGCAGCCAAGGCAGGAACAGCCAGGGCGAGACGCCGCTAGCTATTCCAAGGCTGGCTGCCAACCCGAGCGGCACAACACTGTGCGACCACCATGTAAGCTCGTCGTAACGCCCAGGAATCCACTTCCAGAATTCCTCATTGCGGTAGCGACTGCGGTGACGAACGAGGTACTCAATCAGCGGCGGCAGAGTCCACAAATCCGGCACTATACCACTGATAGCCATTGGCCCGGCCAGCCCTTCGTGCGGAGCAATTGCGGCACCGAGCAGCGCGTGGGTGATGAGGTCCATACCTTACGAGCGGTAGGTCCGGTACCAAGCGAGAAACTGTTTGGCGTAACTATTACCCGACAGTCGTTGGGTGTGCCAGGCATGGTATTCATCTTCCGAAAACTCCGCCAAGGTTTTTGTTTCACCTTCCGGAATGAAAATCGCCGAGAGCACTGACCAATGGTATGAGCGCAGCGTACCGCGCGGCTCTTGCGCGATGGTCCCTTTGACCGTGTCCGTGAAAACCGCTGGAGTATCATCGCGACCGTCGTGGTAGGCTAACGAGTGACGGAATTCAGCCGTCCGTTCACCGGCGGCAACTAATTGCAACATCCCTTCCACTTTAACCGTTTCGAGGGCGAAGTTCACGAACGATCGGGGAAAACCGTTGAGGATGTGAATGAAGAACCCGGCGTCTAGAGCGACCACCGGTTGTTTCAATTCCTGATAGGCAAACATCGCCTTGAACCGAGCAATATCTTCGACTCGATCGAGCCGTGGTTCAGGTATTGAGAGTGGTTGTTGTACAATCTCGAATCCTTCCGACCCAAGCGCGGCCTTCAGTGACTCCACCTTGGCAGTGTTTGTTGTCGCGTAGAAGAGTTTCATTCTTTCGCCTCGCCCCAATTCTTCCCCACCCCGACTTCAACGACAATCGGGACATTGAGTGTATAGACTTGCTCCATCGTATCTTTGAGGAATTTTGAAACCCGTTCGACTTCATCGACTGGCGCTTCAACAACGAGTTCATCATGAACTTGCAAGAGGAGTTTTGCCTTCGGGCTGACGGCCGCCAGTTTCTCGTTCACGGTAATCATCGCCAATTTCATTAAGTCGGCTGCCGTCCCCTGAATCGGTGCGTTAATAGCCTGACGTTCAGCCGCGGCGATGAGCATCCCGTTCGACGAGTTAATGTCCGGGAAGTAGCGGCGCCGACCAAAGAGTGTTTCGACGAACCCTTTCTCATGGGCCAGTTTCTTCGTGTTATCGATCCACTGTTTGATGTGTGTATGAATGGCAAAGTACTTGTCGATGAAGGCTTTCGCTTCCGCCCGGGAGATGCCTTCGCCTTGCGCTAGGCCAACATACCCGAGACCGTAGATGATTCCGAAGTTCACTGCTTTGGCTGCCCGGCGCATCTGCGGCGTCACCTGGTCGAGCGGAACGCCGTTGATGTTGGCTGCGGTACGAGCGTGGATGTCCTCGCCGTTATTGAACGCGTCCATCATCGCCGTATCCTTTGCCATCGAGGCGATGATCCGTAGTTCAATCTGCGAGTAGTCAGCCGAGAGGAGCCGCATCCCGCGCCCAGCCACAAACGCTTTACGAATCGCTGCGCCTAGTTCAGTACGAATCGGGATGTTCTGTAGGTTTGGATCGGAAGACGATAACCGTCCGGTCGCGGCAACGGCTTGATTGTAACTCGTATGGACCCGGCCAGTTTGCGGGTTGACCAGTTCCGGTAGGGCGTCGATGTACGTAGACAAGAGTTTCGACAGCTCGCGTTGTTCGGAAATCAAACCAATAATCGGATGGCGGTCTTTCATCTTCTCGAGCTCGTCCGCCGCCGTCGAGATGCCGGTCTTCGTCCGGGCCAAGCCGTCAATTGGGATCTTCAGTGTCTCGAACAAGACGGTTTTCAATTGCGTCGGTGAATTGATGTTGAATTCGCCGCCGCCGAGCTCGTAAATTTGTTCTTCGACGCGTTTCAATTTAGCATGAATGCGTTTTGACATCGCCGCGAGGAATTCTGTATCAACGGTGATGCCGGTCAATTCCATGTTGATTAGAGCGCCGACCGTTGGCATCTCGATTTTTTCGAACAACCCGGCATCATCAATCTGTTCGAGCTTCTGGCCCAACCGTTCGTACAATCGCCAGGTGAAATCGGCATCTTCGCTGGAATACCACGCGAGTTTATCGAGTGGCACCTCGGCCATCGAGATTTGCTTCTTTCCCTTTGGTCCGATCAGCGCCGTAATCGGCATCATTTCATAACCAAACTCGGTGAAAGCTAAGGCATCCAGCGAGTGCTGACGTGTCCCTGGGTTGAGCAGGTATGAGGCGAGCATCGTGTCGAACGACAGCGGAGCCATCGTCACGCCATTCAAACGGAGTATTTCCGCATCGAACTTCAGGTTGTGACCGACTTTGGCAATCGCCGGATCTTCAAGAATGGGCCGCAAGGCCTCCAGCCGCTCTTCGGTTGCAACGACGTACCACCCCTGGCCTTGTTTCCACGAAAAACTTAAACCGAGTAGCTTTGCATTCCACAAGTTCAGATCCGACGTCTCCGTATCAATCGCGAAGACGGATTGCTGCTTGAACGCCGTCAGAAACGTCTGCCAGGTGGTCTCATCGTTCACGAGGGTGTAGTCGTGGCCGTCTTTCTTTGGCGTTGGCGCCGAGATATCGAATGACAATCGCGATTGCTGCGAGGCTTTGACATTCACCTGCGGAAGTTTCGTCAGGAGCGACTTGAAATTCAACTCTTGCAATAAGCTGACGACTTTTTGACGGTCGTAGGTATGAACAATCGCGGCATCGACGTCGAAGGTGACAGGCACCTCGCGATGAATCGTGGCAATCTTTTGTGACATGAAGGCATCGGACTTGTGCGCCAGAAGTTTCTCCCGCACACCTGACTTGAGGGCTTGGGCTTTCTTCGTATCTTCAGCCAACGCCGTATACAATTTTTCGAGCGTTCCGAATTCCTGCAGGAGATCCGTCGCCGTCTTTTCGCCGATTCCTTTCACGCCAGGAATATTATCTGACGGATCGCCGCGAAGGGCTTTGTAGTCAACGACCTGCTCGGGCGTCAGTCCGTATCGCTCGTGGACAGCGGCCGGATCGTAGAGCGCTGTGTCGCTCATGCCCTTTCGGAGCGTGTAGACTTTGGTCGTCTTGTCGACGAGTTGCATGGTGTCCATATCGCCCGTCAGGATGATTTTTTCTAGAGTCTTCGGCGCTTGTTTCGTGATCGTTCCGATCAGGTCATCGGCTTCGAACCCCTGGCGCTCGTAGATCGGAATACCGAATGTCGCCACAAGCTCCTTCACGCGTGGAATCTGCGCATACAGTTCGTCCGGCGCTTTAACGCGTGTCGCCTTGTACTCTTTATACTCCTCGTGACGGAACGTCGGGCCTTTCAAGTCGAACGTTGCAACGATGTGCGATGGCTTCAATTCCTTCCAGGCTTTCAGCAGTGTCGTCGCAAAACCGTACACCGCATTGAGTTGTTCGCCCTGGGCGTTGGTCAGCGGCGGTAACGCATGAAAACTCCGATGAATGAGGGCGTTGCCATCGATGATGAGGAGACGTTGTTTCGGGGGCATGGCGGTAGTGTACCATGCCCGGTAGCCTCATTACAGCTGTTCCGTCCGCTTCTTCCGCAGCGCTCGCCATGCCGGTTTCGCCCCGACGACAGCTCCCCCGAGCATCGCCGTCAACCAGTACCACAGCGCCTGGCGCGGATTGCTCGCCGCTACGATGGCTGGCGCAGCGGACGTTGTAGCCACACCGAGTACGTGTTCAACGTGTAGATCATCTTGGCTACGTGGCAACACCCGAACGCCGCTCGTTGAAACACTCACGATGCCAATTGCCCGGACGGTGTCACCGGCTTTCACTTTTGGTTTGACGATTCCGGTTGACGATTTGAGGTAGATCGTCGTTGGCCCGCTGCCGTCATCAACCTCAATACTATTACCACTAGCTAACGACACGACGCCACGTACCTCGACTAACCGGTCGGCTTGATCAGTCCCAATATCATCCGTTTGGACGTTGAGCGGCTCGACCGTCTGACTCGGTGCCGTTACCGTCAACCCTTTCGCACTGACCGCCACGTAGCGACGGCCTTGCTTGAGACGAACCGTCCCAGTCACTCTGACTGTTTCTCCAACATGCAGGGCAGGCAGGTCGTTCGGGATGCTGATAGCTACAGCTCCGTCTTCGGCCTGAATGTAACTCATCGTCGCCCCAAGCGCACCAACCGGAGTGGTAATAATGCCACGCACAGATACCCGGTCACCCGAATCAAGGTCTTGGATGACCGGCAGCGCCACCGGTACCGCCGGTTGCGCGGACGCCCTCACTCTAGCTGGGGTGACTTTTCTTGTCGTCACCGGCTTCGGCGGCGGCAGTCGCAACTGGTTCGTGTCGCTAGGCGTAAGCAGCGTCGTCCACTTCCACGTTCCGGCAATCAGGGACCAACTCTGTCCCTCTGGTGCCGCCGCATACGTCGTTCGATCAATTTCCGTCCCATCAACATCGAGCAATCGAACAGTCGTTCCGCCGTTGTTTAGCGTCAGCTTCGTTTGTGCTTTCTTCAGGACGATTCGCCCACCCCGCAGGACGAGATGATCATCTGCCAAGACGTACTTCCGCGTGGCGCTCGTCCAGACTGAACAGCCGGCCGCCGGAACATCTTCGTCACTACCATTCAGTACTTCAATGAATTCGTCGGTATCAACCCCGACCGGATTCGGAACGAGTTCCGAGAGTTGCAGTCCACGACATGAAGTCAGCGTCGGCGCCGGTGCAACCTCGTTTGGAGATGGGGACGTAGATGTGGTTGGCACCGATACCATCACTGGCAGTGTTACC
>JACRFO010000024.1 GCA_016217865.1 Candidatus Kerfeldbacteria bacterium
CGCTACCTTTCTTTTTCGACCTGTTTCCGGCGTGAAGCTGGCAGCTACGGGCGCGATACAAAAGGTATTCTCCGCGTCCACCAGTTCGATAAACTGGAAATGTTCTCGATTACAACAGACGATGCTTCTGATGCCGAACATGACTTCCTGTTGCACCTCGAGGAGAAGCTGTGGCACGGCTTGAATATCCCGTATCGCGTCTTGAACCTCTGCGCTGGCGATCTTGGTTGGCCCAGCGCTCGAACCTATGACATTGAAGCCTGGCTACCTGGACAAGGGGAGTATCGCGAAGTCTCTTCAACTTCAACCACCACAGATTACCAAGCCAAGAACCTCGGCATTAAAGTTCGTCGTGAGAACGGACGTGAGTACGTTCACATGCTCAACGGTACCGCTTTTGCGATTGGGCGTACGCTTATCGCAATTATCGAAAACTACCAACGCCCTGACGGTCGCATCAACGTCCCGAAAGCCTTGCAGCCGTTCATGGGAAAGCTGAAGGTGATTGGGTGAGTGCCGTGCCGTCCCGTTTCCAACGTACGTGGATTGAACTGTCACGGTCGGCCCTCCGTCACAACATGGCGCAGTTGCAACAACTCGTCGGCTCGCAGGTCCAGCTCATGCCGATTGTTAAGGCTAATGCCTATGGCCATGGAGTGCGACAAACGGTCGACGCTCTCGGTGACTTACGCCGTTGGGGATTTGGTGTCGCAACGGGAGCGGAAGGCCTGCAGCTCCGGACATTACAACCGCATGGACGCATTCTTGTTCTGAGTTCATGGCAACCAGCCCAGCTCCGCCAGCTTGTCAAAGCTCAACTTGAGCTCGCCGTCTGGGACGAGGTCTCGTTAGCAGCGATTCAGTCTCTACCACAGTCACTCCGACGCCAAGCTCGCGTCCACCTCAAGCTGGATACTGGTACCACACGGATTGGATTTCAACGGTCTGACCTCCCGGTACTCTATCGTCGTCTCGCTCGGCAAGTCATCCACGTTGTCGGCATCTTCTCTCATTTTGCAAATGCCGAAGAGGCCGGTCAGACAAGAACCAAACAACAGTTACATAATTTTACGACACTTCTTGATGCTCTACACATACCGCTGCAGGAGATAGACACCCATATGGCCTGTACCGCTGCGGCTATGGCCTATCCTGGGGCTAGATTTGGCCTTATACGGCCAGGAATGGGCTTGTATGGCCTCTGGCCTTCCCCACAAATCCAGGCTCGTTTACGGGCTACCCATCCGACGTTTCAATTGCAACCAGTGCTGTCCTGGAAAAGCCGCCTGCTGCAAATCAAAACCGTTCCGGCTGGAACAGCTGTTGGCTACGGTTCGACCTGGCATGCGCCACGACGGATGTCCGTTGGCGTCGTCCCAGTCGGGTATGCTGACGGTTATGATCGACATTGGTCGAACGCGGCCTGGGTCACGATCGCTGGGAAGCGCGCCCCAGTCATCGGCCGAGTGTGTATGAATATGTTCATGGTCGACCTGCGACACATTCGCCGGCCACGTCCCGGTCAGGAAGTGACGTTACTTGGTCCGGGTATCACGGCTGATACGTTGGCAGCTTTGCAGGGGACGATCAACTACGAGGTGACGACACGTCTGTCGCCGGACATTCAACGCATACTGACGAGGTAATATCTATGGCTTGGTGGATGATAAACCGCCGAAAAGTCCCGCGACCTGAACTCATCGGGCCGCATAAATCGTCGAACCCAATGTTCGCCGAAGGTTCGCCCGAACACCTCGCGCTGTTTCGCCAACGCGTATTATCGGCCCTGGCCTTAGTGTTCGTTGTTGGCGCGGCAGTGTGGTTAGTGTATGGACCATGGTTCAGGATTACTACCGTAGCGGTCACCGGCACACGAATCATTAACCCCACGAGTCTCCAGCGCGTAACAGAACGGTACGTTGATGGTCGGCGGT
Organism: Candidatus Kerfeldbacteria bacterium; assembly: GCA_016217865.1. Taxonomy (GTDB): domain Bacteria; phylum Patescibacteriota; class Patescibacteriia; order SBBC01; family CAIJZX01; genus CAIJZX01. The sequence continues at coordinate 1,935 of JACRFO010000024.1, forward strand.
GGTATATTCTTCCCAATCGAACACTCTGGGTTCTATCAGCTGGCCATCTCACAAAAACTCTTGAGAAACAAATCCGCCAGCGCTTATCGATTGAATTGGTCACGGTGGTCAAGCAGCGGCCGCATACCCTCAAGATCGTCGTCGCCGAACGAACGCCGGTGGCGACGTGGTACGATGGCCGACAGTATGCCACGGTGGACCGTCATGGCGTCATCATCGACCTCCAAGCGGCAGCGATCCAAAACCTCCCACTCATTACTGACGAGAATGAACAAGCGTTCGGTGTCGACTCTAGTGTCGTAAAACAAGAGGTCATATCAGCCATCCTAGGAATCGAGAGGGAACTCACCACAGCCAAGCTCAAGATGGTCACATTCCTTATTCCGGTCCCAACCTGCCCAATCACGATCGAACAAATCGAACCGGAATCAACCAATGCAAATACAAACCAATCAAGCGTCAACATCAACGCCACGGCGAATACCAACGCGACTGTGAGCCAGACTAACCGCAACAGCAATACTAATACCACCCGCGCTGTCCAGCGGCCCTGTGACCTCCAAGAGCTCAAGTACAGCAGCCAAGAGGTCCACGTCCAGCTCCAGGACGGTCCACGCGTGCTATTTGATCGTCACGGCGACGTTGCCCAAGCCGTTCAGTCACTCACGAAGGTGCTGAAGCAACCGCAGGCGAGTCCGATCCATACTATTGATGTCCGTTTCGGAGAACGGGTGTACGTCCAATAAGCCTGTATTCAGTATCGGCTTCCTGTAGTGACGTAAAAGGTATATTAAACGACGCATATACCCAGAAAAGAAAGGCGCGACCGACTACTCCCCTCTATCCGCCGGGGAGGTATTTGAGTGGGTCATCTGGTAAGCCATTCAAACGCACTTCGAAGTGGAGGTGTGGACCGCTCGAGTACGGACCGGAACCGGCGGCACCCCACGCTCCCCCGGACAACCCAATCACATCCCCTTGCTGGACAACTTGGTCAGCGTGGACGTAAATCGCTGACATGTGGAGGTAGCGGGTAGACATGCCATTCAAACTCGGGTGGATGATAGCGATATAGTTCAAGGCGCTCACCTTGCGGCCGTTGATCGTCATGTAGTTGGGGCTGAAGGCAGCCGAAACGACACCGTCAGCGGTGGCCCGGACCGGTGAGCCGACCGGCGTGCCAACATCAAGTCCAGAGTGTTCACCGATGATGCGACGGTATGGGTACTCCGGGTCGTGGAAATATGCCGTAACTCGACGGGAACCAATTGGCCAGATGAGTCCAGTTGATGAAAAATCTTCCGCCGAGAGATCAGTTCCGTTAAGTTTCGCTTGGAGCTGCTTCTCGAGGAGGTTGATCGTGGCGTTTGCCTGCTGCTCTTCCTGGGCAGCTTGCTGGGCCAAAGTTTCGTACTCATCCGCCGACTTCTTCGCCCCATTCAACAGTTGATCCTTCAGATTTTTCTGATCAATTGTCGACTGTTTTTGCGTGACCAGTTGCGCTTGGGCCTGCTTCTGTTCGTCCCGTGTCTCTGATAATTGGTCTTGCTTGCTCTGCAGGTCTTCGCGCAGCCGCTTTAAACTGCCAATCGAATCGCCGAGTGACTGACTGATTGAGGCTGTGGCTTGGGCTTGGCTGTAGAAGTCAGCCAGTGAACTGTGGGTAAAGACAAGCGATAGTGTTGTCGTTCGCGTATTGGCGTCGAGCTGGCGGATCGCTTCGGCGAGTTTCCCCTTTTGGGAATCGATATCCGTTGTCTTTTGGTCAATACTCTGCTGGAATGCTCGCATCTGGAGATCAAGGCTGCCAATTTCTTCTTCCTTCGCTTGAATAGCAAAGTTCGTTTCGGCAATCTGATTGTCGATCACCCGAATTTGGGCTTGGATATCCTGGACTTGTCCGGTCGCCGTTTCGGCGGCTTGCCGGAACTGTTCGGCTTGCTCCTGCAGCTCGCTGATATGCTTCTTCTTCTCTTCGATCTGCGCGTTGATTTCTGAAATGGGATCAGGAACTGCTGCAACCGAAGTCGAATCAGGTGGAGTCGTCGTTTGCCCAATGGCTGGTTGCTGGGCCACGCTAAACACGCCGATGAGCGCAGCGAGGGCCAAAACGAGGGCTGTACTGTTTGTCTTCGACACCATAGTGTGTGCTCCGAGAATAGCAAAAAACCGCTTGATTGTCAACTGTAACTCGTAATCCTTACAGGAATGCGGCGATCCGTCGCTGGCTTTCCGCTGGCCCAAGCAACGCGATCAAATCGAAGACATCCGGACTAGCTGGCCGCAAACTCAAGGCCACGCGAAGCGGCCAAAGGACGTCACCGTTCTTCTTACCAGCGGCCGCGATCGCTACCAGCATGGCCGCCTTCAATCCAGCCGCCGTCCAAGTGCCGGACTGGGTCTGTAACCAGGTTGAAGCCCAGGTGAGGTCCTGTTGAACCTGATCAGTCTTCCCCTTCTTCGGCACGAGCAGCGATCGTTCGAAGGTGGTGAGCTCCGAATCCCAGACCGACGGGAACACGAAGTTAATCAGCTGGTCAATATCCGACAATTTTACCAACCGATCCTGGACCAGCCGTAATGCGGCCGTCAGCCAGGTAGGACTGACTTGATCTGCAGGTTGGTGCCAGAATGGTTCCAAACGGACCTGAAGTTCGTCAGGCGTCAGTCGGCGGATATACAATCCATTCAACCAATCGAGCTTCGTTTGATCAAAGATAGCCCCGGAGGGATGGACGTCCTCAATGGCAAACTGGGCTAACACGTCATCCGTGGTCATCACTTCGGCTTCCCCTTTTGGATGCCAGCCCATCAGGACGAGGAAATTGCGCATCGCTTCCGGTAAGTACCCTTGGTCACGGAACATCAGGGCCGAAGTCGTCCCGTGCCGCTTCGACATTTTTGACCGGTCCGTTCCGAGGATTAGTGGAAAGTGGGCGAAGGCCGGGACCTCCCAACCGAGCGCTTGATAAATGAAGAGGTGTTTCGGCGCTGACGGGAGCCACTCTTCGGCCCGGAAGACGTGGCTAATCTGCATCGCGTGATCATCAACCACAACCGCCAAGTGATACGTCGGATAGCCGTCGGACTTCATGATAACGCTGTCGTCAAGCAGGTCGTATTTGAATATTACATCCCCGCGAATGAGGTCGTGGAGCGTGACCGTCCCGGTCTCTGGTAGTCGTAAACGCACAGTCGCCGACTCCCCTGCTCCGCGGCGTCGATCAGCCTCTTCGCGAGTTAGTGTCGCACAATGTTTGTCATACCGAGGCGGAAGTTTAGCCGCTGTTTGTGCTGCCCGAACTTGTTCTAAACGTTCAGGCGTACAGAAACAGTAGTAGGCGCGCCCACTACCGACCAACTGCGCCGCTGCATCCTGGTACAACTGTAGGCGTTCTCTCTGGATATATGGTCCAAACGATCCGCCTTCCTGCGGTCCCTCATCAGGCGAAAACCCTAACCAGTACAAGGCTTCGTAGATACGGTCAGCGCTACCGGCGACAAATCGTTTCTGGTCGGTATCCTCAATCCGGAGAACGAACGTCCCGTGGTGCTGTTTCGCGTACACCCAATTGAACAGCGCGATCCACAACGTACCGATGTGGACTTCACCGGTTGGTGATGGGGCCAGTCGGACTCTAACGGGTGCGTTTGGCATAACGGTGTTTCATCAACTCAATCATGAATCGCCACGTTGCATTCCGAACTCGCTGACGTCGAAACTGCGGCTGGTAGTGCTGACCAGCGGTCAGGTACGTATACAACCATTCAAAACCGACGCGTCGGATGAACTGCGGCGGTCGACGGACAGTACCAGCCAGGTAATCAAAGGTCCGCCCCACGCCCATGGCCAGCCGGACGTCATGCAATCCAGGGCGATGGCGGTCAATCCACAGTTCTTGTTTCGGTGCACCAAGGGCCACTAAGAGAATAGTCGGCTTGGCCTGATGGATCCGCTCGAGAACGCGCCGATCATGAACCTTCTGCCAAGGTCCACGGAATCCTGATTCGACTCCGACGACTTTCAGTCCAGGATTCGTGGCAACTAACGTCTGGGCCGCCCATTCGGCCACCCCTGGTCCACCACCGAACAAGAAGACTGACCAGCCCTGCTCGCCCGCCGAGCGCATTAAGTCGTTGACGAAGTCCACTCCGGGTATCCGTTGCTGAAGTTGATCACCTTGCAGACGAGCACCGACATGGAGACCCATGCCGTCAGCCAATGACAAGTCGGCGTCATTCAAAATTCGCCGGAAGGTCGGATGGGCCGTTGCTTCGAGGAGGAACTCTGGACCCGGGGTGACGACATGGTGGAAGCGTGGTTCGGTGATGAGCCGACTGGCCGCCTGCAGGGCTTCTTCCGTGGTCAGGTTATCGACCGTGACGCCCATGATGCTAATAGCCTTCCGTTGCATAGGTTGAAGCCTACCAGAAAAAATGGTATAATTCAAGACATGAAACGGGTATTCTCAATTTTCGGTATCGCCTCACTCTTGTTGACCACGAGTCCGGTTTTGCTGCGCGCTCAAGTCGCCCCAGGCAGTACTTTTAATCCCAACCTGATCATCACCGACGACCAACTCCTCGACACGTCCATGTCACGGAATCGGATTCAAGAATTTCTCAATAGCCACAACGGCGTGTTGAAAAACTACGTTTCCTCGGACATCACCGGTACGTTGAAGCCGGCCGCACAATTGATCTACGAGGCCGCCCAAGCAGCCCAAATTAACCCGAAGTTCATCCTCGTCATTCTCCACAAAGAGCAGAGCCTCATCGATGACGCTGTACCCGCCCAAAGCCAGCTGGATTGGGCTACGGGATACGCATTTTGTGATAGCTGTAGCAGTGACACGCCCAGCATTCAACAGTATCGCGGTTTCGGTAAGCAAGTCTGGAACTCGGCCCAACTCATCCGTCGCTACCTGAATAACCTGCAAACGATTGGTGTCACGACGCGGGCGATTGCTAACACCTGGGGACCTGGAAAGACCAATGGGGTGCTCTGTATCGATAGTGACTTCAATTCTGGGCGGAATATTTGTACCCCGGGTTCGACGATCCTGATCACGCCGGCGAATTTCGTTACCTCGATTCTCTACACCTACACCCCGCACCCGGGCGGTAATTACTCCTTCTGGAAGATTTGGAACGGCTACAACTTCACCCTCACTCGGTTCTATCCGAATGGCACAGTCCTGCGGACGAAGAGCAGTTCCTCGATCTACCTCATCAGTAACGGCCTCAAACGTCGGTTTGCGTCGATGTCAGCGTTTTTATCGCGGTACAGCTTGAACCAAGTCATCACGGTGAGCGCCGACCAACTCGCCCAATATGACAACGGGCAAACCATATCGTTCGCGAACTACTCACTAGTTTCCCCACAAACCGGCGGCGTCTACTTGCTCGTTGACGACGTGAAGCGACCGATCAAATCAAAGCAAGCTTTCCTTGCAGCCGGCTTCCAAAATGACGAAGTAATCAAAGTGAAGTGGTCGGATCTCCAGTCGTACATCGACGGTGAACCAATTACGCCGGATAACATCTACCCTTCTGGTATTCTCATGCAGAATAAGAAAACCGGCGCCGTCTTCTTCGTCAAAGACAAGATCAAACACGGCATTATGAGTAGTGCGATTTACAAATCACGCTTCGGCATACAGAAACCTATTCGCGTCCAACCGGCCACGCTCGCCACCTATACAGATGGAGCAATGATCGGATTCAAGGACGGCGATCTCGTCCAAAGCAAGTCAGGTGGGCCACTCTACTTCATCTCGAACGGCAACCGGCTTCCGATCGCCAGCTGGGCCGCGGCTCAAGCTTACGGCTTTGATAAGATTATTAAAACTGTTATCAAGACCGACGATAAGTCCTTGGCGCTGCACCCGCTCGGTCCGACGCTTGATGTCGGCGGGGCGATTCAAACCGCTAACGCCCGCTAACAGTATGCCGATCGTCGCCGCGGCGGTCGTTCCGCACTCCCCTCTCCTCATCCCGGCTATCGCCAAAGACCACGCGCCGCTCGCCGACCAAACGCGGCAAGCGATCAAAGATATTGGCGCGGAAATCTACGCCAGCGCGCCCGACGTCGTTGTTGTCTGTACGCCGCACGGTCCGGCGATTCGCGGCAGTTTTGTTATTCATACCGCTACGCATTTCCACGGTACCCTCAAAGACTTCGGTGACTTCCAAACCGCTGTCGACGTTGAATGTTCGACCGCCACCGCCCAAGAGATAAAACAGCGCGCGGAACATGACCGCGTTCCAGTCCGACTCCAAACCGATGAACAACTTGATTACGGCACATCAGTTCCCATGGTGTTCTGGCAACCGCACTTTTCTCATATTCCGCTTCTACCAATCACCACGACTGACCACCCGCCGGAGGAACTTTCGCGAATCGCCCGGGTCATCCACGACGTCGCCACGGCAAGCAGCAAACGATTTGCGCTCGTCGCTTCGGCCGACTTGTTGCGCCGGACTGATCCGGGGTCAGCCGAATCCCGCCGCCCCCAACCACTCGAACGCAAAATATCGCAAGCCATAACCGCTGTTGACCCAAGTGGCATTCCAGAAGACCAACCGATTGATGTATGCGGCTTAGAGCCGATCACGCTCTTGCTCCACGTCTTGCACGGCCTGGCCGACCACGGGTCAATCACTTCGTTTGAGGCCCCATTTGGTGTCGGGCTCTTGACGGCAACATTTTCCCTGCGGCGATGACCGTAGCTCGCGTCATCCCGCTCCGGCGACTTCCGAGCGATGTCCCGTGGTTTGATTACCTTGTCCCAGACGGCCAGACCGTCCAGCGAGGCCAGTTCGTCGACGTGTCGTTTCGCCGTCGCCCACTCCGTGGAGTCGTCTGGTCAATGGCCGATCAGTCAGTCTTCCCACACTTAGAAACAATTCAACACATTCATGAGCATTGGTTGACTGATTGGCAACTGGCAGCAATTGAGGCTTTGATCGCTGAAGGTGGTTCGCCTGCATCAATTGTAGCCTCAACAGTCCCGCCGACTGGGCGCCGGCCACGACGAACGATACCATCAAGATCAACGAAGTCCGGCCGTCCGGCCAGTCATTCCGTACCAACTGAACGGACATGGTGGTACCGTGAACGAGCCCAAATTGTTCGAACAATTCTTGATTGGGCTTCAGCGCTTTCCACCAGCGGAATTATTCTGACCCCCACGCTCGAGGACGCTGATACCTTGGTCGAGTACCTGAATCGCGCTGGCGTACCGGCTCGTGCTGTTCATGGCCAGACAACTAGTCCGACCTACCGTGAAACCTATGCGCTCATCCAGACCACGCCGCTCGTTGTGGTCGGCACATGGAAGGCCTTACTCCTACCGTTCCATGAACCGCCGGCCATCCTCATCGACCAAGAAGAACATCCAGCCCATAAACAGTCACTCCAGTACCCGCGGTACGATACCCGGCGAATCGTGTCTCACTTGAACATCCAACCGATCGCTACCACGCCCGCTCCGTCCATCTCCTGGTTTTACGCGCACCATCCCACTCCGCCCATTGACGAGCGGCCGCGTGAACTCGGTGCACTCGGCGTCCCTGGGAGTAGTCATTGGCTTTCGAGTCGCGTCCAAGACCTTGTGACGACCGCTCACCAGAAGAACCAGCAGCTTGTCGCCATCGTCCCACGACGGGGCTTTGCACGCTTGATCGCTTGCCGCGACTGCGGATGGGTGCTGGCCTGCGAGCAATGCTACAAGCTGTTGACGCTTCGCCGTGACGCGACACACCATGTCACCTGTTCGTGGTGCAGTCATCACCAGTCAATTCCCAGTCAGTGCCCGTCCTGTCAAGGCACACGCTGGTCATACCACGGCCTTGGTCCTGAACACTTCGTTGACATTCTTTCCACCTTCAACCCCAACATTACCGCCGTGCCAGCGATCAACCCCGCCGTTGATGCGACGGTCTACGTTGATACCTACCAAGCGGTGCGCTCTGTAGCCGATCTACCACGGCTGGCTGGCATCTTGGTCATCAGCGGTGATAGCCTGCTCAATATCCCCGATCCAGTCGCGGCCGAACGTGCTTGGCAGTACCTCAACCGGCTGCAAGCAACCGCCCCAGCGATTCCGTTAGTCGTTCAAACGTTCCAACCGGACAGTGACTTCTGGCAGCGCTGGGTATCGCATGGTGACGCGGCCTGGTATGAGCATGAAATCCAAGACCGACGCCGTCTACAGCTCCCTCCCTTCGTCGAAACGTGGCTCGTCCGTTACGCCGGTCCGAACTTCGAACAGACCATCGTCAGTAAGCTGCATGAACTGACGACCCACCACGGTGCGTCGTGTACGGTGAAACGCTTACCGGACGCTGTATCGCCACAGCGGACTGTGGGCAGACTACTCATTACCTCCACGCAGCCACTCCGCGACCAGTTCGATGTGCCGAACGAATTTCCCCCGCCCTGGCAGGTGGACATGAGTCCGTCGTCATGGCTAGAGTAACCCTTGCTTTCATAAGCCGAGTAACGTAAACTACTCCCCGATGTCACGCACGAAACTACCATTGTGGACCATTTTCAAGCCTGAACAGGTGTCGATGCTCCGTACGCGAGCAGTGGAAGTACCGGCCGCGACAATCACGACAGCCGACTTCCAATACTTGATTGATGACATGGTCAAGACCATGCATCAGGCAAATGGTATCGGTCTCGCTGCTCCGCAGGTGGGAAACAGCATCCGTCTCGCCGTCATCAGTCCAGATGCCGACCCGAGTTTGCACCAGCCACTCGTCCTGATAAACCCCATCCTCACGGACCACAGCCCAGATCAGGAACGGGGTGAAGAAGGGTGCTTGTCTGTGCCAAAAGTGTACGGTCTCGTCGACCGGGCCCGACGGGTCACCGTTAAGGCTCTCGACCGGACCGGCCAACCATTTACGCTGGTGGGGACCGGGTTACTGGCTAGGGTCATGCAACACGAAGTCGACCACTTGAACGGGACGTTATTCATTGATCGCACCGACCGGATCACGACTGGTCGAGACCTGCTGCCATGAAGCACCGACTGGTCATATTTGGTTCCAGCGCTTTCGGGCTGCCGGCTTTTTCTGTCATGGCCAAGCATCCCGCGATGGAAGTAGTCGGCGTCATTAGCCAACCAGATCGCCCTCAGGGACGTCACCACGAACTCACCCCAACACCAGTCAGTGCATGGGCGCGTGAAAGTAGTCTACCGTTGTGGCAATTTCCTTCGTTACAGGAATCCGCTATCCAGGAACGACTCGCTGCTCTGCGTCCCGATATCGCGCTGGTCGCGGCCTATGGTTTGATTTTACCGTCCGCTGTCCTCTCCATCCCATCGCGGGGATGCATCAACATTCACGGGTCGCTTCTGCCCCGTCACCGCGGCGCCAGTCCGATCGCCGCCGCCATCGCGGAAGGTGATGCCATGGCCGGGATCAGCTACATGCTCATGGACGCCGGTGTTGATACCGGCCCAGTCATCCATAAGTACGCGCTCCCCCTCCATGCAGACATCACCCACCCCGAACTTGAGCAGGCACTCTCTGACTTAGCTGGGAAAACCATCCAGACCGCGATCGATGGTTGGCTGGATGGAACGTACGTTCCGGTTGCGCAAGATAATCAGTTGGCCACACGTTGTTCACGACTGACGAAAGAAGATGGCCGGGCGCATTGGGATTCCGGTCGGCGTTTATCCCGTCTCATCCGCGCCTATACTCCCTGGCCGGGCGTTTGGACCGAGTGGAACGGACAAGCCATAAAACTCCTTGCAGCCACGTACGAAGCGACCACACCAACCGCCAAGCCCGGCACTGTTGTACAACTCGAACAACGGCGTTGGGGTATCATGTGCGGAGACGGAATCATTGTACCCAGTCTTGTTCAATTTCCCGGTAAGAAACCACAACCGGCCGCCACCGTTCCCGGCAGCTACCCAACTTTCATCGGCACTCAGCTCAACTAGCTCCGACTCTTCTCGGTTACGAAGAAACCGAGATACTTGCCAAACATCAAGCGCGTTTGCGCCTCAATCGCCGGAATAGACCCGAAGACAATCATCGTCACTGGCAATAACAGCCACTGGCCAATCATCATCACGTACTGGTACCGCGGAATGTGCTGCGGCCGTTTTGGCAACATGACGGTGCTGATGATAGCGGACAAGAGCAACCCGAGCATCGCCCCGGACATCAGCCGTTGCAGGATCAGCGGTGCATTATTTGCCAAAACCGAACTTTCCAGCGCCACCCGGTTTGCCGCAAACGGCAGCCAGCCGAGCAGCAGGATCAGCAGCGGCGCCGTCGCCCAAGAGTAGGTTCCTTCGAACTGGTTCCAACTGTACTTCAGTTTTGTCCGGAGTGGGATGCGGTGGTTGTGCCGGAAGTTCCACAGCATGAACGGTAAGTTTTCTGCACCGTACGCCCAACGGCGGATTTGTTTGTACTGGTTGACCAAGCTGCGCCAAATGGATGGAGCTTGGACGGTGTCCATCGAAATAGGAATGTACATCGGCGTGACGGTGTAGTGACCGTCGTAATGGATGAAACACTGTAAGAATATCCGCGAATCTTCCGAAACGACGTCGTTTTGCCAAAACCCAACATCGACCAGTGCCTGAAACGGCATGCTGTGTGAGGAAAAGGTGAAGAGTCGGTCGGGACGCATCGTATCGCCAAGCAACCAGAAGGTCGTACTGGTCGCAACGACCCGCATCAACGCCATCGCGTCCCAGATGTTGTTGTGGAACAGCGGGATCGGCTGGTAGCTCGTGTGGAGCTTGTCGGGGTGGGTCGCGTACGTATAGGCCAGGTACGAGAAGTAGTGTGGATGAGCGACCGAATCTGCATCAAACGTCGAAACGATGACGTGGTCGTAGGGAATGTGCAGCCGATCCACTAACTCCTTGGCCTGCCGCCCGGCCCAGGCGATGTTCGCACCTTTACCAGCTACTTCACCCGGGAGATCAGCTGGGTGCTCAACCGTCAGCACCTGGCCGAAGGTACCGGAAAAGTGTTTCGTGACGTTAGCCATCAAGTCGGCCGCGTGTTCATGGTATCGTCCTTCGGTCGCGACCACGACGATGAAACGATCGAGCGGGTAATCGATCTTCGATAACGATGTCAATGTTTCGCGTAACACCTCCCACGGCTCATGCGCAATCGGGATCATAATCAAGTGGTGGAGCGACTGCCAGTCCGGGACGGTGTGGAGCCGTTCTGGCCAATCGACTCGCAGTGCGGCCTGGTAACGACGGAAGCCCATCACCAAGTACGATCCGACGTAGATGACCCGCACCACCCAGTAGACGTCGAACACGACAATGAAGGCGATGGCCCACAGCGGAGCAAAGAAACTCACCGCAATCGCTAACACTAAACTGCCCCAAACCGCTAATCCGGGGAATATTTCTAAGACACGGTACGCTCGCCGTTCAGACAGCCAGTCGAGTCGCCAGAAACGAGAAAAGACAGTCATCGCGGCTCACTCTACCACAACTTGGCCATCATGTCTATCGTCCAATCGTGATAATCGTGTGGAGGCGTAACGCTTGTCTCGCCAGCGCAAGCCGATCAGCCGTAACTGCATAGAGCGTCAGGAGAGTCTGTCCGCGCTTAACGCGATCCCCGAGCTTCTTGTGTAAGTAGATGCCCGCCCGTTTTTGGTCTGGCGCACCCAAGGTTCTCGCTATTTCATCAATCGCGCGATTATTGATCGCGGAGACCCGGCCAGTCGCCGATGCTTTGACGTCCGCTGTTAACGTCCCGGCCAGGAGTTCATCAGCATCAACTAGCGGATTTCCGCCCTGCAGCTTGATAATCTGCTGCATCTTTGCCCAGGCCCGACCGCTGCGAAGCGCTTGCGTCGCGATTGCGTATCCTTTGCCCGTTGTACAAAACGAGGACAGTTCTAAGAGTTCGCCAGCCAGGCCAAGCGCCTTTTCCTCCAGGTCGCGCGGCCGGTTGTCCTTCTGTTGGAGGACTCGGAGCACATCGCGCGCCTCGAGGGCTGGCCCGATCCCCTGACCAATCGGTTCATTAGCCCGATCAAATTTGACCCGGACCGAAATACCAAACGCGCGGCCAACGTCGCGGAACCTTTGCTCTATTTTCCGACCCTCAACGAGGCTAGATATTTTTGTCCCTGGTCCGTACGGGAGATCGATAATCAGGTAGCGTACCCCCATCGCCACTTTCTTAGCCATGATACTGACGATCATTTTATCGTACGGCTCGAGCGACAACGGTCGCGAGACACGGATAATGATGTCGTCTGCCGGGGCAATGCTCAACCCGCCACCCCAGATGAGGCAGCCACCGGCCTGACGGACGATCCGTCGAACGGCCGCGCCGTCAAAACTGACCGGCGCCAGGACTTCCATCGTATCAGCCGTGCCTGACGGCGATGTGATGGCTCGCGACGAGGTTTTTGGGATGAGGAGGCCGAGGGAGGCGATAATCGGTATCGCCACCATTGTTGTCCGGTTCCCGGCAAGTCCGCCAACCGAATGCTTGTCGACCACGAGTCGGCGTCGCCAGGTAAACATTTCTCCGGTTTCAGCCATTGCTCGGACCATGCCCACTAACTCCCGCGTCGTATACGGCTTGATGTACCCCGAAGCAACAAAGTAGGTCGTCTCAATCGCACTCAAGCGATGACTGACGATATCCGAGATGATCGAGTGAATCTCACTCGCCGTGATCTCTTTACCGAGCAGTTTCTTCTTAATCGCGGCGATTGATGGCGGACGCGCGAGAACATCAATGGTAACGGTTTGGCCGTCAGTAGGCTTCAGTATCCGCCACAAGTCAGTAAAGACGCCAATTTCGCCGTGGCGGATGGAGTGGTGCGTAATATCAGCAACCGCAGTGATTGTCCGTTGCTGGTAGCGGATCTGCAGGCGATCGCCTGGGGTAATCCCAAACGCATCAGCATCACGGCCACGGAGCAGGACAACCTGCGTATCGCCACCGGTGTCGATATCAATCCGCCGGATGTTGAGAACAAACGCCATGGTTACCGTTTCATCACTGCAACCGGGTCAGGGATACGTCGGCTGTGGAGAATGCCGATCTTTGCGCCGATGTGGCGAATGACGGATTCTGAATTGGCCGTAGCAAATTGCAAGGACAGCGGAATGTTCCCGCGGGAACGGATAAACGTCGCAACGAAACCGCTGGTAAATGCATCCCCTGCCCCAGTCGTATCAACGACGTGGATTGGGTGCGTAGTCGAACGCCAGCTGTCTGAACGGTGGCCAGCAAGGGCGCCTTCTGTACCACCGGTGACAATTGTCACACCATCAACGATTTGCCGGAGCTTATCGAAGCTGGCTTCGTCTTGCTCATATCCGAAACCCATCAATCGGGCGGCTTCTTCTTGATTGACGTGGAGAATACTCGTTTGGCTCAAGAGCGGCATCAGCCGCTTCAACCCGAGCGCTAATTCGCCGACACCAGGATCCCAAGCAATCTTCATGTGGTGCCGAGCTGCATGGGCCCAGATTTTCTTCAGCACAGGCAACTTCCCAGCTAACGACGAAACATACAACCACTGGCTGCGAACCTTCGTCCATGGGAAATCTTGTGGGTGAAAATCTGCTGACGCACCTCGGTAGACAAGGGCCGTACGCTCGCCACGGGCAGTTAGTAACAGTACCGAGTACGCCGTCGATTTCCGCCGATCGCGTTTCACCAGAGTCGTGGCGATGCGCTCTTGCCGTAAGGCGGATAGGATCTCGCGTCCTCGCGCATCAGTGGCGCCGATCTTCCCGAGGAAGCCGGTTCGCAATCCCTGACGAGCAAAAGTAACGGCAGCGTTCGTCGCACCGCCGCCAGTTTCGAAGACGATCTCTTCGACATCAATTTTCGAACCGAGTGCAAAGCACTCCCCTTCTCCGGTTGAGAACGAATCATCGCGAACAATTCGGATCCCTCGGCTGCGCAGGAAAACGTCGCGCGTCGCCGCTCCTATGGTGATGACGTCGTACATGGGTTAGCCCTTTCCCCGACTACCGAATAGAATCATCTTCTGTTTGACGACTTCCATCATTTCTTGCCGGCCAGAGATCAGGTACTCGCGCGGATCGTAAACAGACCTGTCACGTAATACGCGTCGGACTGCACGGGTAAAGGCTAAACGTAGATCGGTGTCAATATTGATTTTACAGATTCCGAGTTGCACCGCCCGGCGAATACTCGCTGGGGACGTACCGGAGGCCCCGTGGAGAACTAACGGGACGTTGACTGCCGCTCGGATGCGCTTCAGGAGACCGAAGTGGAGCCGCTCGCCCGGCACCGGTAAACCGTGACTATTACCAATCCCAACCGCCAACGCATCAACCTTCGTCCGCCGAACAAAGTCCACCGCTTGGTCTGGTGTGGCCAAGACCGGAACAGCGGATTTTGCTAAATCCTCCTTGTATTTCACTTGACCTATTTCGCCTTCGGTTCCGATCTGGAACCTTGCCGCGCGGCGCTTAACCCGGGTTGTGACGGCTACGTTTTGTTCGTAGGACAGCTTTGACCCATCGAACATGATGCCCGTCCATCCATGCCGTAGACACTGATCAGCAGCAAGGTAACTCCGGCCGTGATCAAGGTTGAGGACCAACGGGACGCGAACCTGTTTCGCGAGCGAGCGGACAATAGCGGCGAGGTCAGCGTGCCCGGCGTAAGCAATTGCCTTTTCCGAAGTGTTGATGATGGCTGGAGAGCGAAGATCAGCGGCCGCGGCGACAACGGCTTGAATGTGCTCGAGGTTCGAGACATTAAACGCGCCAACAGCATATCGACCACGCTGGGCTTTCCGGAGAACCGACTGAAGCGTTGCTAACATAGCTCTAGTATATCACGATTTGACCGTTCGGGTGAACCGCAGCAACTCGCGCCAACGTTTCGCCGGCGTAGCTGACAGCATCACCGAGGAACCGATCGTGAACTCTTTGGCGCCAGCCGCGATGAGCCGACCGATTGTCCGACGGTTCACCCCGCCGTCTACGGACAACGGTACCCCAGGATAACGGAGAATTGTTTCACGAATGCGTCGGTCAGCTTTGGCGATAAGTGGTGCATGGTAGTGCCCCGGGTGGACGGTCATAAGTTGAATTCCGTCGACCAGTTTCAGGACTGGACGCAGCCGTGACAGTGGCGTTGACGGATTAATGGCGACAACCACCGAGCAACCGGTTCGGCGGATGGACCGGATCGCCGTTATAACATCACGCGACTCGATGTGCACAACAACGGTCGACGGACGGGCTGACCGGATCACTGGCACCCAATCCAACGGCCGGGAAACCATCAAATGGAACATAACCGTATGGGATTGGAAGCGATGAGACAAAATGTTCGGGCCGACCGATTTCGTCGGTACAAAGGCACCGTCCATGATGTCGACATGAACCCGCCGACTCAAACGAGTGGCCAGACGAAACCGCCGACGGTACGACGGCGCTGTAGCCGCCAGCACAGACGGGGTTAATCTAACGGGCATGTTCGATACGCGAGATTTCACGCAGACGTCGCTGGTAGCGAGCGATCGGCCGGTATGGTTGTTTCAGCCACAGTCGAACGATACGCTTCATTTCAGTAATCGATTGAAAATCCGATGCCAGCGATAGGACGTTCGTCTTTTCATCTCGACGGCTGCGCTGTGCGACCCGACTGGACCATCCTTGGACAGCGCGGACTCCTTCAAATTTATTGGCAACGAGAGCCATCCCCACTCCCGAGCGGCAAACCACCACGCCAACGGCGTGACGGTCTTGTTGAATTGTCCGCGCTAAACGAGCCGCCCAGATCGGGTAATCATCGGTCGGCGTCAACCGAGCTGGACCAAGGTCAATAACTGGCTGGCCACTCCGGCGCAACCAGGCTACGAGTAGCTGCTTCTTGGTAAAACCTCCATGATCAGCCGCGATGTAGACCATAGAACTAGTATAGCACAACGCCGGCGGCGAGGCCGGCGTTGCTGGGCTATTGGACGATGACCGTGCCCTGGAATTTGCTATTCGTACTGTCGTCGTGATCGTGGTAGCCGAAGCTCCCCGTTCGCGTAAACGTGAAGGAGTAACTCGAACCGTTGGCGACGCCCGACAGACTATCAAATCCCGGGTAGCCGGTATGCGTCGGATGCGGATTTGAGGAGATCTGGTGTGCCGTTGAGTCGTTGTTCACGAACTTGACGGTATCGCCCGCTTTGATCGTCACAGTCTTCGGTGACACACCGCTCGAGGTAATAGTTACCGTCTGGGCGGTGACCGACGGGGTGGTCGTGAACGAACCGGTCGTAGAACTATTCGTCGAGAGTGACGTATTGACATTGGTCGTCACGGTAACATTCGTGTTGCCGGTCGTAACGTTGGACTTGAACGAACAAGCCGCGCCGAACAGTACCAGCGCCCCTAGACCGACGAGTAAACGTGCGTGTTTCATATTCCCTCCGTAGAATTAAAGTTCTTGCGAAAATGTGTAATTCGCTGGTGGCGTGAGCGTCGTACCCGCCGCCCCCACCATCAAGACGTACGACGTCCGATCACGGAGTACAGTTTCCGGACCGGTTGATATTTCCTGACCGTCAGCGAAGAGCTTCAGTTGCTTGGTCGAGTCAAGATTGACGTCTAACAGCTGGGTCAAAGTATACGCTTCATCCCAAACCGTAAAGAAGTTGCCTAAAGTAAAATCGCGTTTGACCGGCGCTTCCACATGGATCACTCCGGTACCGTCATGGGTATGGAGTGGATGGAGACAATCATTCGTGATGCCGGTATCGGTTGGGATCGGGCGTTCTGTACCGTCGACAAGAATCGTCAGGTGGCTATGAATGTGAAACGTCGTGGCCATGTCGGTCGTACAAGACAACACAATCCGACGTAGCTCATCGGCTTTCTTGGTCGCAGTACTGGCATCCGACGGTGCCGGCCTGCTCATGAACCACCATCCGGCTGACCCGGCCACGATAACGATCGCGGCCAGCCACCACCATGGTGCGCGGCTCGTGGTAGCACCGCGTGCGGCTAGTTTTCTTGCGCGTCGTTCAGCCCGGGATTCGTACATAGAGTTATATTACTACTACAAGTCGTAGTATACAATCAGCCACGCAACATGGTCAATTGCTGTCGAGCTTCGGGTGAAATCTTATCGGGGTTCCACGGCGGGTCAAAGGTGACGTCAATGACGACGGTAGTGCAACCAGTCGCAGCATTGATCTTCGTTTCCATGTCCTGGCGAAAATACGGGACGAGCGGGCAACCGGGCGTTGTCAGCGTCATCAACACATGCACCGTCGGTCCGTCGACGGTGACATCGTAAATCAGTCCGAGGCTAACGACATCGAGTCCCAACTCCGGGTCGTAACACTTCTGTAACGCCTGGTACACCTGATCACGCATACTCATGGTCCCTACGTGGTGGCGTTGAGATGAGCTAAAAACTTTTCCGCTTCCAGCGCTGCCATGCACCCCCAGCCAGCAGCAGTCACGGCTTGACGGTAACGGTAATCGGCCACGTCGCCGCCGATGAATACCCCTGGGACGCTGCTGAAGACTTGGTCTTTCACAACTAAGTACCCTTTCACGTCCAATTCGAGTTGTCCCTGGAAGATCGACGTGTTCGGTTGATGCCCGATAGCTAGAAACACACCGCCCGTGGCAACGTCCTCCGTCGTCCCGTTTTCGGCATGTTGGAGTTTGACGCCCGTCACGGTTTCGCTGCCGAGCACGTCAACCACGTTGACTCCGTAACGGATGGAAATCTTCGGATCCTGTTCGGCCCGGTGCTGGAGCGCCTTGCTCGCCCGGAGCGCTTGACCACGAACGAGGACCGTCACCTTCGTCGCAAACTTCGTCAGGTAGGTTGCTTCTTCCAAGGCTGCATCTCCCCCACCAACTACGACTAGTTCCTTGCCTTTAAAGAAGAAGCCGTCGCACGTGGCACAAGCGGAAACACCATGCCCGCGAAGACGCTGCTCGTTCGGCAAACCAAGCCATTTCGCCGATGCACCAGTGCTGATAATGACTGATTCGGCCTCCGTCACATCCTCCCCAGCCCAGAGTTTGAAGGGTCGCTGTGAAAAGTCTACTTTTGTGACAGTCGACTCAACGATGGTCGTCCCAAATCGCGAGGCTTGTTCGCGCATGGCCTGCATCAGTTCCGGACCGATAACCCCTTTCGGGAACCCTGGGAAATTCTCGACCTCGGTGGTCCACATCAGCTGGCCACCTGGCTCCGGGCCGGCGAACAACACCGGTTTGAGATCGGCTCGGGCGGCATAGATTCCCGCGGTGTATCCGGCAGGTCCTGAACCTAAAATGGCGACTTTGACGTGCTGCATAAGACTGCAGTGTAGCACAGACGGCTCAATCTTCATAACCCAGCGGCGGGGTATTTCGCTTTACCTTAGCCAAAATTATCGGTTCAGTCCCCTGCTCGACTCGTTCTGTGGTTGCATTTTTCACCTACCAGACTTGACTGACCTCCCCAGAAAACCCAAGGTTTGCTATACTTTGTGAGGATATTTACTTATTAAGTACGTTGTCACCATATGGCAGACAAACCAATGACCAAGTCTGGTCTCGTGGCCTTCCTGGCCGAAAAGTCCGGTATGAGCAAGAAAGACGTGAGCACCTTCTGGGAGCTCCTCGTCGATACGGCCTACAAGCAGGCCAAGACAGTCGGTGAAATCACCCTGCCGGGTCTCGGCAAGTTGATGAAGAAGAACCGCGCCGCTCGCCAAGGCCGCAACCCGGCTACGGGCGAAACGATCCAGATTCCGGCCAAGACGGTGGTCAAGTTCCGTGTGGCCAAAGCTGCTAAGGATTCGATCCTCGGCAAATAAGCGTCCGATTGAAACACCATCCGGCCTAGCGGCCGGATGTTTGTTATTTACACGTCGTACGTTTGCCCGCGCGTTGGGATCGTCACCTGCCAATCAGGATGATCGGTCTGGAGGCGCTGCTGGAGTACACTGGCGCGGTTCGGTTCACCATGAACAAGGTACACGTTACGGACGCCAGTGATGGCGGCCGCGTAGGCCGACAATTCATTCACGTCAGCATGGGCTGACAGGTCGTTAAGCGTCGCCACTTCCGCTCTGACCGGGTGGGACCGGCCAAACAACCTGACGGTTGGTTGACGTTCAACGATATGACGGCCAACGGTTCCTTGGGCTTGGTAGCCGGTAAAGAGCACCATGTTCTTCGGATCATCGAGGGTATTGGCGAGATGGTGCATAATCCGTCCCCCCGTCGCCATCCCTGACGCACTGATGATCATCAACGGTCCAGACATGCTGTTGAGCGCCTTCGAGTCCTCAACGCTGTGGGTGTACTGTAAGTTCCTAAAGATGAGCGGGTCTTCGCCAGGCAAACGGAAATCACTTTTCGTTTCTGCATCGTACTCTTGCTGGTGCTGGGTAAAGACCGTCGTGATCTGGCTAGCCAACGGACTATCGACGTAGATGGGCAGGCGCGGTATCCGCCCCTGGTCCGTCAACTCATGCAACAAGTAGACCAGTTCCTGGGTTCGGCCAAGTGAGAAGGCCGGGACAACGATCTTTCCTCGACGGGCGACCACCCGCTGGACCAGTTCGGTCAGCTTACCCATGACACTGTGCACCGGTTGGTGTTCACGACCTCCGTACGTTGATTCCATGATCAGCGTCGCCACTGGATCGTGGACGACAACGGGGTCGTTGAGGAGTGGTGTATCCTGACGACCTAAGTCACCCGTAAACGCGACCGCCTCCCGGCCATCGGTGACAACAATGACTGCCGAACCGAGGATGTGACCGGCGTCGTACAACTTCGCCTTGATGCCCGGACAAACGTCATGCCAGATACCGCTACCATTCGCATACGGCCAAACCTGCCAGCGCTGCATGACGGCCGGGATATCTTCGGCTGTGTAGAGCGGAACAACTAATTCTGAACCAGGCCAGCGTTTACGATTAGCATACTCCGCATCCTGCTGTTGGAGCTTAGCCGCATCAAGGAGAATGAGCTCGGCTAAATCCCGCGTGGCGGCGGTCGAAATAATTGGACCGGTAAAGCCTGATTTCACCAAAACCGGCAACAGTCCAACGTGGTCGAGGTGCGCGTGCGAGATGAGTATCGCCGTGATCGAACTTCCCGGGAACGGTAGCCGGTTACGATCACCCTGCTCACGGGCTGGGCCTTGGTACATCCCACAATCGAGTAGGATTCGCTGTTCGCCGAACTCTACCAAGTGTTTCGATCCGGTCACTTCGCCGGCAGCTCCAAAAAACGTCAAACGCATATCAATCGGTATCCAGGTGTTTAACTAAGCGTTGGTCGTGCCGACGGAGTTGATCGAGATGTTTGAGTTTGATGTCGCGAGCAATTGCTTGACCGAGGAGGTGGCCGGCGGTGAGGTGTGGGCGAAAGACGTAATCAACTCCCGCAGCGTAAAGTTGCGCCGTATCAGCGTCGTTCTCGCCCCGAATGACCAGCCGCGGTTTCCGCTTCTGACTTCGGAGGTACTCAATCAGGTTTAAATTCTCCGTCATATTCGGAACGGTTGAAATAACGAGTCGCACTCGGCGGAAATCTATGTGTTTCAAAATATCATGATCACTCACGTCGCCGAACAGCACGCGGTAACGCCGGGCCTGCAAGTCAGCGACCACATCCGGGTCATCATCAATGATGACCAGCTCTTCTCGACCGAGGCTGGTGGCGATGTTCTGCCCGACCCGGTGCGCCCCGATCAAGAGGATTGGCCGGCTGTACATCGGCAGTTCCTCTCCTTCGGAAGGGGCCTGGCTGCGGTGGAAGAAGCTGACCACTGGTTCGAGCCACCCATACAACCGATCACCATGCATGATCATGTACGAAGAAACCGCAATTGTGATAATGCCAACGGCCGTAATGATCGTTACATCCTGCTGATCGATATGCCCGAGGCTCAACCCGAGGCTCGCGAGGATGAGACTAAATTCAGAAATCTGCGCTACGGTAATGCCGGTAAGAAAACTGGTTCGGCGATGGTAACCCATCCAGCCCATGATGATTAGCACGATGACCGGATTGCCAACAAGCACAAACAGCGAGTAGACAAGAATCGGGCCAGTCAGGGCTGCCATGTTCGTCAGGACGATGCTGCTACCGAGGACGATGAAGAACAAAACAATGAAGAAGTCACGCAGTGGCCGAATCCGGCTGGCGATTTGGTAGTGCGTTGAGGAGTTCGCTAAGGCGATGCCGGCGAGAAACCCGCCGATTTCCGTCGACAACCCCATCGAGCGGACGATAGCCGCTAAGGCAAAGACCCAGGCCAGGCTCGATAAGAACAGGAGTTCTTCAGAATGAGCAATTTTCGAGAAAATCTGCGGAATGATCGAACGGCCCAGCCAAAAAGCGAACAAGAACAGGAGGATGGCCTGCCCGATCGTCAGTACCAATGGTCCAGCCGAAACCGTTGCCCCATCGCGGACGCTGGCCAGAATCACGAGAAGGAGAATCGCCACGATGTCCTGGACGAGCAGGATGCCGAGACTCAACTTACCGTAGAGGCTGTTAATGTCTTGACGTTCAGAGAGTAACTTGACGACCACGACGGTGCTGGAGAACGTCAGCGCCATAGCAATGTAGGCGGCCGAGAGCGGCGTCAGTTGCAAGAAGATGCCGATGAAAAAACCGCCGACAAAGGTGAAGACGATTTGACCTAAGCCGAGAATAATGGCTGCCCAACCGATCCGTCGCAACGCACCGACGTTAATTTCCAGTCCAACCATGAAGAGCAGGAGGGTAACGCCGAGTTCTGAAAACGTTTGGTAGATCGGGCGCGTGTCTGTATTCACTAAGCCAACGCCAGCAATCATCATGCCGACGACCAGGTACGCGAGGATCATCGGTTGTTTTAGTACACGCGCCACCATCCCTACCACTGCGGTCAGGGAAAGGAGGAGGGCTAACTCGGTGATGCCATCGGTGATCATGTCGAGTATTTCTGTGTGTTCGTTTTTCGCTTAGCTGTAGTGTACCATACAACCGCCAGCCTGGCAGCTACTCCCCTGCGCACCGCCTAGCGCCGAAATTTGACGTAGATAAGCTCATCAATCAGGCGGCCGCGTTTATTGAAGTGTTTGATCAGCAGCGCTTCACGCTTGAATCCCGCCTTTTCGAGAACGCGGGCAGAACCGATATTGAAGCTGAAGACGTGCGCATCAATCCGGACCAGTCGGTAGCGACGAAACGCGTAGGCGGTGAGGAGACGAACTACCCGGGTCATGATCCCCTGCCCCCAGTACGGCCGGCCTAACCAGTACCCAAGTGTTCCGCGCTGTCCATCAAGGTCAATCCCGATGACACCAACTATATGTCCATCGATTTCAATACCAAGGTGGAGCCGATCGGCCTTTTTCTGACGGTACTCGCGCTGTAACACCTTCAGCCAACTCGTCGCATGCGACTTACGGTACGGCGACGGCAATGCTGCAGTGTTGCGGGCAATCCCGCGGTCGTTGGCATACGTGGCCATGGAATCAGCATCCGACAGTCGCAGGTGGCGGAGTGTAATCGGACCAGAGTGGAGGGTGAAGGGCTTCTTCATGTATTC
This sequence comes from Candidatus Kerfeldbacteria bacterium, assembly GCA_016217865.1. Classification (GTDB taxonomy): domain Bacteria; phylum Patescibacteriota; class Patescibacteriia; order SBBC01; family CAIJZX01; genus CAIJZX01. Next base: position 24,513 of record JACRFO010000024.1, read on the forward strand.
AGTATAGCAAAAAACATATGACGTTGGTTATGAGCCATGATACCCGCCTCTCCCCGTCCGACACCTCTCTCAAAACGCATGTATATTGGCACGCTGCTCCGGGACATGGATTCGCCCTCACTCCTTATTGCGCTGTCGCTCGGGCCGGGGCTTGCGCTCGGCTGCCACCGGCAGCCGAGCTCGCCCTTCGAATCCAGTAAACCCAAGAGGTCTGCATCGCACCATCAGGGTGCGCTCCAGACCTTTGGCTCCGGGACATGGATTCGAACCATGATACCCGCCTCCAAAGGGCGGTGTCCTACCATTAGACGATCCCGGAAAACGAGACAACAAACCGAAGCGAGTGTACCAGGTCTAGCCGGATGTTTCAAGCCTAGACGCGCAGGTATCGGCCGATGGCAAACAGCGATGAAATGACGGACAGGCCGCAACCGACCGCCACTTCGAGCCCCAGAATCGTCCAGAGGTGTTCCCGAACGTAGCCGAGGACATTGATGTCATAGCCAGCGAAAAACTGCGCGAAGAATGGATTGGTCAGCGACAGAATCGGAACGAGGACGGCGGTAACGAGAATACTAGCCACGAGGCCATAGAGCAAGCTGGTGATCACGAACGGCCCACGGACGAAAGCATCAGAAGCGCCGACGAGTTTCATGATCCCGATTTCTTCCCGCTGCGAATAGATTGCGACGCGGATGGTGTTGAAGACCATCAGAATAGCAATTACCGCAAAGAGCAGTGTTAGCCAAAGAGTGGCGACCTGGACGCGGTTGACGATCAGTGACAGGCGACTAATAACCGTTTGGTTCGTTTGGAAATTATTTCCCGTGTCTTCGATAATGGATTGGTACTTTGGGTCTTTCAAGGTATTCGCAATCGCTCCATACCCGTCGAGCGTCTTCGAGGTGATGACCAGGCCAGCTCCGAGCGGATTATCGCCAAGCGCGTCGATTGCGGCATCAACGAGCCCTTTATCAACTGCCGACTTCTTGAGTTCTTGCAAGTGCTCGGCCCGCGTGATTAGGCGGATAGACTGCACTTCAGGTTTGCGGAGGAGTTCCTGACGGATTTGGTCAACGCGCTGTTCCGAGGTAGTCGGGATGAAGTAGACAGACAGGTCAACTTTTTGCCGCACGGCCGTGAGCGTCTGTTGCCCGACCACGTTCAACCCGGAGACCAGGCTCATCAAGAACAGGTTCAGCACGACAATCAGCACGGTAATCAACGATAGCCAAATATTCCGGAAGAAGTTCTGGAAGCCGAAGGTGATCATTCGCCAGAGCGTCACAAACATAGATCAGAGGAGATATTTACCGGCCTGTTGATCAGCAATGACGTGACCATGGTCGAGGGTGATGACCCGTTTGTGCAGCATGTTCACAATCTCACGATTATGGGTGACGAGAACAACCGTAGTCCCGAATTCGTTGATCTTCTTCAACAGGGCAATGATTTCCTGGGCATTGATTGAATCAAGGTTGCCGGTCGGTTCATCTGCTACTAGCAGTTTAGGACGATGGACCAGCGCCCGAGCGATGACCACGCGCTGCTGTTCGCCGCCGGAGACCTGGTCGGGATACCGATCCATCTTCTGCTCCAGGCCGACAATCTTCAATACTTGTGGAACGACGCTCTTGATCCGAGTCGCGCGTTCGCCGGCGACTTCGAGGGCAAACGCAACATTCTCAAAGAGTGTCTTCTTTGGAAGCAATTTGAAATCTTGAAAAACGACACCAATCTGACGGCGTAAGGTAGGTATTTCGTGGTGTTTGATGTGGGTAATGTTCCAACCGCCGATCGTAATGTGACCTTTGTCGGCTTTTTCTTCGGCGATAATGAGCTTGGCGAATGTCGTCTTGCCCGAACCAGATTGTCCGACGATGGAAACGAACTCCCCTGCTTCGATGTTCACCGAGACATCCTCCAGTCCAACGTTGCGCCGCTGGTACGTTTTTGTGACGTGTTCGAAGGTGACCATACCGTTACGACCAGGTAAAATTCTTCCAGGCCCAGGAGACGAGGCTAGCAGCTTCGGTAAAGCGTGTGGCCGAGCTCGCTGAACCAAGCAGCGAAACGACGATTTGTGCGCCCTGGGCATTTTTCACACGCACGACATACGTGTATTTCGACTCATTGATGTATCCCGTTTTTCCGCCGGTAACGGTAATGCCATTATTCCTCGTCAGTAACGTGTCAGTCGTCTTGACGGTGTGACGACCACTGCGTGACGCGTAGAACGTGTAGGAGGACCTCGTCGTGACGTAGCGAATCGGCTCGTAGGTATTGAATGCCTTCGCCGCCATGATGGCCACGTCTTTGGCCGTCGAGACGTTCCCCGGGTCGAGACCACTCGGCTCGACGAACGTGGTATCAGTCATCCCCCAGGCAGCCGCCTTGGCGTTCATCCGGGCCACAAACTCGGTCCGAGTGAGTCCAGCCGCCCGGACGAGGGCACTCGCGCCGTTGTTGGCCGAACCCACGAGGGTAGCGTAGAACAGGTCGCGGAGTTGTACGGTGTCCCCACTCCGGAGGGTTAAGTTATTGTAACCATATGGTTTTCCCGCCGCATCTTTTCCCGTCCCGTCGTTCGCGTTGTACACGAATGTCGCTTTCATGTTCGGCTGGGTGTCGAGAAATACGACCGCAGTCATCAACTTCGTTAAACTGGCGATAGAATGACGAGAAACCGCATTTTTCTCTACCAACACCGTACCGGTTGCGGCGTCAACCACCCGGTATGCTGTCGCGCTTAACGTCGGTGTCGGGGCGGTCGCTGCAGCCGTCACTGTCAGTTTTGGAATACTTTCGGTCTTACTCGCAACCACAGGCTGGACCGGGGTGACGGGCGCGGCCACGTATGGTGAGACCGTCACCTTCGTTAACCCTTTGTTTGTTGCTTGGAGCTTGTTGTATGCAGCCCACGACAGATCGACAACCCGACCGGCCGGTTGTCCCCAGCGAGAAATAATTTTAACATTGACGCTCTTGCCGTTCGCGACGTTTTTCACCGTCACAGTGCTACCGACAGGAAAGTCGTTCGAGGTCCCGTGTAACACCGGGTAACGTTTTGAGCAGTAATTCTTGCAGTACCACGACGCAATCCCCTCTTGGGTATTCCGATCTTCGAGGACCATGACGTACCCATCGAGAGACGAGACGCCGGCTTGCCACTTCTTCGTAGCGGCATTGAGTTTCGATGGCAACTTTGACCACGCTGACGTAGTCCGGTCGTACAGCCAGACCGACCGTGACCACATACCCGGTGTATCAGGTAAAGCAACGGCCAGTTGGTACTTTGAGGTATCGAGCGCCGTGATACCTGAAACGTATAACCGGTAATACGACCCAAGGAGTTTCGTTGACGGTGGCAGTGCTGGGAGGGCGTCGCTGCTGGGTTTCCACGTGACATCGGCTGGACCGGTCAGAACACCTGGGAAGACCGTTACGTTAGCGCCTCCATCCAGGCGGAGCGTCCAGCCGCTTGAACGAAGGGCATCGTCAAAGTGGTATGGACTAATCTCTTCGGAAGCCTGGGCAGGCGGCGCGAACGCCAACAGGCTTGCCAGAAGGATGGTCAAACCGTATACTGCGACTCGTTGGCGGGTATGGTTTAGTGGTAAAACGCGACCTTCCCAAGGTTGAGTCACGGGTTCGATTCCCGTTACCCGCTCCAGCAGTGAATGCAAAAACGAACCACGTCTATCCACACGGGGCGCTGTTGCGTTCGCTATGCGTGTTGGTTTTCGGCTAGGCATCGGTTACTGACTGTACCACATTTACAGCTAGCCGACAAGGTGGCGCCGAATGAAGGCTAGAACCTGCTGCGCGATGTATTCAACTGCTTGGGCGTCGCGAAAAGGACGATGGGTTTGGACAGGGATGATGACGCTCTCCTTCGCTGCAGACCCGAGTGTTTCCATGAGTCGCTGACTGTTCTGCGGGCCAACAACTGCGTCATGACTGCTCGAGAGAATCAGCGCAGGTTGGTGAATCTCCGACAGGATTGGAACAATAGACCTCCGGGCAAAGGTCGCGGTTGCCAGAATACCATTGATTGGCCAGGCGTCGGTCGAACCCATTTGTTGCCCCCGCTCCCGCTCGGCCGGCGTCAGGCCTTTCTTCGGGTAGTACGGCGTCACGAGGCGCATGAGTCGCAACAGTACGCCTTGTAAGACGCCGCCGCCCGAGTATGAAAGGGCGGTGTTGACGAGGATTAATCCGTCAATCTCCGACGGGTGTCGGTGAGCCAGGTCGAGGGCCAGCACCCCACCAAAGGACGATCCCATTATAATGGTCCGGCGGCAGCGGGACCGAAGCTCCTGCCAACCTGACTCGACCGATGCTTGCCAGTCAGTCACAGTCGTTTGTCGTAGCGCCGCTTTCCCCTGGCCATGACCAGCCAGGCGCAACCCCAGCACGGTTAAACCCTGTTGCTGCAATAGTTCGGCACATTGACGGTAGTCGCCAATACTGCCGCCGTAACCGTGAATAATCAAACAACCCGTCTCGCCTCCAGGCAAGAGAAAGGATTCAGCGGCGGCGGTCACAGGAGTTGACGGGACGGTCATGGTGCGGTATCGTGAGTGCTGATTTGCCGGTGTAGCTCAGTGGTAGAGCAATGCTTTCGTAAAGCAGAGGTCGTCGGTTCAATCCCGACCACCGGCTCCAGAGGGATTGAAGGGCAGCAGCGAGCGACGCAGAAGCGAGCGATCGCTGAGTTGCCAGTGGCAAGTCGGCGCTGCCCAGGATCAATCCCGACCACCGGCTCCAGAGGGATTGAAGGGGGTATTGATTAGTCGCTCACCACGCGGCCTTGCTTCGCGTCCCACGCCACCTGCTGCCAGAACAACCAGACTCGGTACTCACCAAGCTTTGTGGTGAGGAATTGGTCTACCGACGGAGCGGCAATGGTGATCTGCAGGATGTGGGCTTGTTCTTGTCCATCGACCGTCTTCCGCTCTAGTACCTTGATGATGTGGAAGCCGTACTTCGTGTGGATGAGGGCGCTTGGCTCGTTCAAGCCGATAGTGAAGGCGGCCTCATCAATTTCTTTGGCTTGTTCGCCACGGTTGACGAAGCCAAGATCGCCGCCATTCGAACTGTAGACGTCTTCGCTATACCGTTTTGCAATGTCTTCAAATTTCTGGTCACCTTTCATCACGAGTTCTAATACCGTGTCCGCTTGGCTACGCTGGGCGGCGTTCAAGGTATTGTCGAACGACAACTTCTCTTGCAGTTTATCATTGAGCACGACCGGGCGGATGACAAATTGCTTAAACTGCTCTGGGTCCCACCCATACAATTCGCGAATGGTGGCGATCACCTGGGCTTAATTTCCATTCTGCAGTAATTGCGTGCGGTAGGC
>JACRFO010000027.1 GCA_016217865.1 Candidatus Kerfeldbacteria bacterium
ATGGCTTCGATTTGCATGCCGTTCGTGTGTTTTGTAAATGGGCTTCGTTTCCTCGAATTTAAGGGTTCCCGTTCCTTGTGCCTCTTTCCTCCCTTGAAAGTGCAGGGACTGGTGGTCACTAATAGGGGTGGCGACATAATCAACATTGAAGTGATAGGGAAAATGCGGGGAGGGGCGATTTGGGCGGCAGGGTGTTGGGTAAATAGTCCGTTACGAAGCGGACGCTCTACGGGGCCTACCAAGACGATTCGCGGGAAGATTGTCAGCCGCGAGGACGCAAGTGGCCTACAAAGAATTGGTATCTGTCGTACGGCCGAACGAGAGTGATACGACGGACACGAGCACGAAACCAAGTGTCACCTCTCAGTTCACCGTTCCACCTTGCAGAAAGCACAGTCACGATCCGTTGGCTTTTTCTGCGTGCGTTGTCTCCTCAAGATCATTCCGTTCCAGATTGCAGCCGAGAGAAACGACGCCGAACCGGCATAAGACACGATGGGCTGATAGAAGTAGGTATTTGAGGCAACGACAAAGGCGCACCCCAGTAACCCTAGCATGAGTGGCCAGGGTCGGTTGTGGTGTCGCTTCCAATCATAAACAAGCATCCCCATCGCAATAGCCAGCAGTATTCCGGCCAGCACAAAGTGCCCAGTTCCGAATCCAAGAACACTTATTCCGAGCGATGATAGAACGCCGGCGTACGCCGGCCAGCAGGCCGGGCACGCGGCAACGGGCAGGATGCCGCTGAAGACGCCCGCAACTCCAGCCAACAGTCGTCTCATCGGGAATTTTCCTGCCTGGGGAACGCCCTCCGGAGTGCAGACAGAACGAGTTCCTTAGGCGGATAGCCCACGATTCGATCCCCGTCGCGGTAACGCCTACATCGCATGGAGTATCCCGATTCTGCCTCTTCTTTGATCTCGAGATCACGCCCGTCAATGCGTATTGATGGAGATCCTAAGAATCGTTTCGCAACCGCGTCTTTGTCATCGGCCACGCGGACGCGTGATACCTCTGCTTGCACGTCCAGTGAGTCCAGCGCATCTGTCAGCACTTGAAGCGCGATTTCATGGTTCGGGCAACCATCGAAATAGAATAACTCGATCTGCATATAGTCAGTTTCCTTTCGAAAGTTCGTCAATGATGGGACATCCGTTACTCCGCCGGGTGTTCCGGCACTGTCGGACTAAGGCGGTCAGTACCCTGTGAAACCGACGTAGTTGCGTCAGGCGGCTCTCGACGCCTGTCAGCGCCCGTCGAGCCACCGCCCGCACTTCCGCACATCGCACCACTTCACCGTCGGCGACCGCCAGCAGTTCGCGGATTTCGGCCAGCGAGAATCCCATGTCCTTCGCCCGTCTAATGAAGATAACTCGCTGGAGATCCCTTTGCGTAAATTGTCGATATCCAGCCGCACTTCGGTGAGTGTCGCCAAGCAACCCATTTCGCTGGTAGAAGCGGATGGTCTCTCGATTCACTTTCGCCAGAGTGGCGAGGGTTCCTATATTCAGCGTTGGGTTATCCATAGTAGGCCTTTCTCCCAGCTTAACACCTTGTACTATAGTACAAGGTTTCTGGTATTTTGCCAAATTCTTGTTTCGGCTTGACTCATGGGCAATCGAGCTCAGTTCTCACATATAATTATTGCCGTGTGCCAGGTGCCCCAGTGGCTGGGGTACGTAGGGAATTTACGATTCCCGTGAGTGAGATTGTACCAAGATTCTACTTCCGGCTCCATATTATCTCCGGGTGGGTTTTGGCTTCTCTCTTAGTCGCCTCTCTAACCGGCATCATTAGGAAATAAACGAGAGCAATAGGCGGGCAACATAAGAACTGACGAGACAACGACATACAGCGCCTTCAGGGCTGGCCCCAATCGCTTTGCTTGACAGATTCCCCCTTACCCCCTATACTCGCTTGTGACAAAAATCACTAAGTGGTTGATTATTGTCCGGCCGTCCACTATTGTTGCGGCCACGAAATGAATGAAAAACGAGTGAGTAATACAGTCGCCTGATCGAACCAATTCACCACCAAATCGACCGGCGGCACACTGGAGGCAATTTCAATGAGCGACAAATCGTTTAATCCTTTTCAAATGGCCCAGGCGCAGTTCGACAAAGTCGCCGGTATCCTCGATCTGGATAACGGCACCCGCGAACTCTTGCGCCAACCCCTGCGCGAATACCAGTTCGCCATCCCGGTGCGGATGGACGACGGCAACATTCGTGTGTTTCGCGGTTTCCGCGTTCAGCACAACGACGCCCGCGGCCCGCACAAGGGCGGTATCCGTTTTCACCCGCAGGAGACAATCGACACCGTCCGCGCCCTGGCGATGTGGATGACCTGGAAATGTTCCGTGGTCGATATCCCGCTCGGCGGCGGTAAAGGGGGCGTTATCTGCGACCCGCACAACCTCTCCCCTCGCGAACAGGAACAGATCTGCCGCGGCTGGGTTCGCCAGCTGGCGAAGAATGTTGGTCCGGTGACCGATGTCCCCGCTCCGGATATCATGACCAATTCCCAGCACATGCTCTGGATGCTCGACGAGCTTGAAGTCATTCATGGCGGCAAGTACCCCGGATTCATCACCGGCAAGCCGGTCGGCATGGGCGGCTCGCTCGGTCGGACCGAGGCCACCGGGTACGGCGTGGTCTATACGGTCCGCGAGGCGCTTAAGCTGTTGAACATCGATATCACAAAGACCACGGCCGCGTTCCAGGGCTTCGGCAACGTCTCCCAATACGCGGTTATCCTCTACACCAAGCTCGGCGGCAAGGCGATTTGTGTTTCATCGTGGGACCAGAAAGACCAGACCTCGTACACGTTCAAGCGGATGAGCGGCG
>JACRFO010000026.1 GCA_016217865.1 Candidatus Kerfeldbacteria bacterium
AGGCCGCGGCCAAGATGGCGGAAGCGAACCTGGGCCATATTACCGGTAGATGTTGGTGGTATCGAACCGACTCACTTGCGGTTCGATGGTCGCGGTGGTAGCACCCGCCACAGCGTACGGCCACGTCACCGTAATGGTTTTCTCGGTCAGGGTCGGCCAGCGGTCCAACGATAGTTCATCAACCGCCACGACAGTATCCCCGGCCTTCACCACTACGGGCACCAAGACGCGGTAGTAATTGTACACCGATGTATTCGACATGACCGCTTTGAGTGTCACTGTTGTGATGGATTGTCCGGAGATCACTACCGTCGTTGGAGTCACCGATTGGGATTCGATCGTGAAGGCGGCGGCCGGTAAACTCGCCGTCGCGGCCCGGCTCCATGTCACCGCATCAATAGTCACCGTCGCGGTCGCGGTACTGGCATCGGCCACCGGAACATTCCGGACAATGAACGGCCGCCGACTCGTCTGGTTCACGAAGAGGGTTGCTGGCGGTTGGGCTTGGCCATTGACCGAAAAGTGGGCGGTGACCGTTGTGGCTCCCCAGGCGGCGTTGCTATTCATGATATCAGCCATGAGGTCGACGTGTTTCGCATCCCGCTGCAAGACCGTCACTGGCCCAGCTGTGAGGGCTTGCGGCTGGAACGTCGAGAGCCGGAAACTGCCAGCCGTCGTGGCCATATTGTAGACAAGCGTGTCGAGAGCGCTCTGCTGGCGGATGAACAACGGGAAGAAAATCGCCATCCAGAGGAGGCTGAAACCAATCAAGGCCATCAGACTAATCGCCCACCACGTCCGGAGGGTTTGTTTATGGCTGACGAGCCAATATCCAAAGGCAAGTTTAAGGTCGCCGTGCGGGTTCATACCGTTCAAGGCTATCAAACATTGACCCGCCCGTCCACCTCTACCAAACCCAGAGCGACCTGTGCTATACTCCACGCATGATCAGTCGTGACATTCTCAACTACACCCTCTCCGTCGCTATCATCGTCGGGGTGGTCTTTTGGGTCTGGCTCCTCTGGTACATCATCCGGATCTTCCGGTCGATTGAGGGGCTCGTTTCAGATTTCCGTGACCGGTTGCATGCGATTGATACCATTCTGCAAACGATTCGTGAAAAATTAACCTCCACGCACGCCCAGTTATCCTTCTTAGCTGAAGGACTAAAACAGTTGATGAGTTTTATCAGCGAAAAACGCCGCACCAGTCGCGGCCGCACCAGCTCGCGAGCATCCGATTCCGCGGAAGATTTCTAAATCCCGGCGGACGGATGGAGCTGCAGCCTGATCCGAGGCTGATCCGCTCGTATGGCTAAACCTTTCGTCCATCTCCACGTTCACAGTCACTACTCCCTCCTCGACGGACTGCCGAAGGTGGATGCGTTAGTGTCTTTTGCTGCCGAACAAGGTGCCACCGCGCTGGCTCTGACCGACCACGGCGCGTTGTATGGGGCCATTGAGTTCTACCAGCTCGCCACCAAAGCTGGCATCAAGCCCATCATCGGCGTTGAAACCTACATCGCTCCGCTGGGATTGAAAAACAAGCGTGCGAAAGTTGACGAACGGAACCACCACCTCGTCCTCCTGGCCGAGACCAACGTCGGTTACCAAAACCTGTTGAAACTCGTGACGGTCGCGCACTTGGAAGGGTACTATTACCGTCCACGCGTTGACCACGACCTGCTGCGGGCCCACCGCCAGGGCCTGATTGCCTTGAGCGGTTGTCTCAAGGGTGAAATACCATCGGCCATTTTGAATGATGATGTAGCCGGTGCGGAAAAACTCATCCGTCTCTACCAAGATATCTTCGGCCCGCAGAATTTCTTTCTCGAACTCCAGCACCACCCGTCGATGCCCCAACAGGCAACCGTCAACGCCGCACTCATTACCCTATCAAAAAAAACCGGCGCGCCGCTCGTCGCCACGGCAGACAGTCACTACCTCCGGCCGGAAGACCAAGAAGCCCAGGACATCCTCCTCTGCATTCACAAGAAGAAGCAGTTGGCCGACAAAGATCGGATGTCGATGGCCGGCGATGACCTTTCCCTGAAGAGTCCAGAGCTCATGTGGGAACTATTTGGCGACACCCCCGAAGCGCTGGAAAATACCGTTAAGATTGCGGAACGCTGCCAGGTCGAAATCGCCCTCGGGCAAACCCAGCTCCCCCACTACGAAGTGCCGGCCGGAAAAACGCCGATGGACTACTTGCGTGAATTAGCAGAGCGGGGTATTCCAGGCCGGTACGGTCAGGTCACACCGGCCATCAGCGAACGGTTGGAGTACGAACTCGGCGTCATAGCCAAGACTGGCTTCGCCTCCTACTTTTTAATTGTCCAAGATTTCGTCAACTGGGCCAAGCAACACGGCATCGTCGTTGGTCCAGGGCGCGGTTCGGCCGCGGGTTCAATTGTCTCGTACCTCCTGAACATCACCAACGTTGACCCGCTCAAGTACGACCTCCTGTTTGAACGTTTCCTCAACCCGGAACGTATTGCCATGCCGGATATTGATATTGACTTCGCCGATATACGTCGTGATGAAGTCCTGCGGTATGTTGAAGGCAAGTATGGACACGATCACGTTTCACAGATCATCACTTTTGGGACGATGGCCGCTCGGGCGGCAATCCGCGATGTCGGACGCGTCCTCGGTCTCCCCTACGCCTACTGCGATCGGGTTGCCAAACTTATACCGATGTTCAATACGCTCGATGTGGCGATCGCTGATGTTCCGGAGTTGAAAGACATTTATGAGAACGATCCAGAAGCGAAACGTTTGCTCGATAGTGCAAAGAAGCTCGAAGGTGTTGCCCGTCACGCCTCCCGGCACGCCTGCGGCGTTGTCATCACGAAAGAGCCACTCGACAGGTATGTCCCGGTCCAGTACGCCGGCCCTGACGACGATTCAATCATCGCCCAGTATTCCCTCCATCCAATCGAGGATCTCGGGCTGTTGAAAATGGATTTCCTGGGGCTTTCGAACCTGACGATTTTAGAAACGTGCGTCAACTTGCTCCACCACACCCGTCGGATCGAGATTGACCTCGATCGCATCCCGCTTGATGATAAGAAGACGTTCCGTTTGCTCCAACGCGGTGAAACGACGGGCGTCTTTCAACTTGAATCCGGCGGTATACGGCGCTACCTCCGCGACTTGAAACCAACCAGTCTGGAAGACATTATCGCGATGGTCGCCCTCTACCGACCTGGGCCGATGGAACTCATCCCGCAGTTCATCGATGGCAAGCACGGGAAAATCAAGCCAACGTACCTCGATCCACGACTTGAACCTATTCTGAACAAGACCTACGGTGTCGCGGTCTACCAAGAACAGGTCATGCAGATGGCTCGCGATATTGCCGGGTTCTCGCTCGGCGAAGCTGACGTGCTCCGGAAAGCGGTCGGGAAGAAGATCGCTAAGCTCCTCAAGGAACAACGCGAGAAGTTTATCGAGGGCGCAGTGAAAAACGGAATGAAGCGTCCCGTCGCGGAAAAAATCTTCGACTTCATCGAGCCCTTCGCCCGCTACGGGTTCAACCGTTCGCACGCCGCCTGCTACGCGGTCATCGCCTATCAAACCGCCTACTGTAAAGCCAACTATCCGGCCGAGTTCATGGCCGCGTTGCTGACGTCAGACCAGCACAACACTGACCGGATCGCAATTGAGATCGACGATGCCCGCCGGATGGGACTCCAGGTGCTGGCGCCTGATATCAATGAAAGTTTCGCTTCATTCACCGTGGTCAACGACGAGGCCGGCCAACCAACACGGATCCGCTTCGGTTTGAGTGCTATTAAAAATGTCGGAGAGCACCTGGTTGAGGCGATCATCAAGGAACGGAAAGCGAAGGGATCATTTGCCAGCCTTGACGACTTCTTCCGGCGTGTTCAGCACAAGGACCTGAACAAGAAATCGTTAGAGAGCTTAGCCAAGGTCGGCGCACTCGATGCCTTCGCTGAACGTCAGGCGATCATCGACAACCTCAACGATTTACTGAAGTACACTCGCCTCGCCGACCAGGAGGCAGAACGTCGACAATCGAGCCTGTTCGCTCATTTGCCAGCCCAACATGCGCCGACCCTGCGCCTCAAACCCGCGACGCCAGCACCGAAATCACAACGTGGACTGTGGGAGAAGGAACTCCTCGGCTTGTATATCAGCGATCACCCATTGAACGAGCATCGCCACTTCCTCAACCGAACAACCCAGTCGATTCAGGCTGCCCGCGAACAGAAGGCCCGCCAGGTGAAAATCGGCGGTCTGATCACGACAGTCAAACGTATCACGACGCGCACGAATGAAACGATGGCCTTCGCCCGCGTCGAAGATCTCTCCGGTACTGTCGAAATTGTCATCTTCCCATCAGTATATCGCGACACCCAAGATTTCTGGGTGGCGGAACGACTCGTCGTGATTGAGGGTAAAAGTTCGTCTAAGGACGGAGAGTGGAAACTCCTGGCCGACAAGGTCTGGGACTTGCCACAGCTCATCGCCGCCCAGCCTACCCGCGCCGCTATTCAAATTGCCATTGCGCTCGAAACGGCTACACCGGCGCTATTCACGAGTGTGAAGGAGCTCCTCCAGGCCCATCCAGGGGATCAGACCGTTGAGTTGTTAGTCACCCGCGGCACGCAGAAAAAGACAGTCCCGACATCGCAGAAAATCGCGTTGACCGAAGAACTCCGGTCCGCCTTGCAGAAACTACTGGGGAACTGTATCGTTGAGTAGATGGCTGAACTTCGTCAAGCACAACTCCAACGGATGTACCGCTTCGTCATTTTGGGTTTTGTCGTGCTCGTCCTGGGCGTGTCCGCCGGCGTCGGGTATGCGGCCTGGTCAAAAACGACCGTGACGATTACGCCGCGCCGGGTTCCGCTCACCGCTGATTTTTCCGTGACCGTAGCGGCGGCTTCGTCTGAAGCCACCACGCTCGTCGGGACCGTCGCCAGCGAGACGAAATCAGCGACGGTTACCGTCACCCCGGAGCAACAAGGCACCCCCATCCCGGCCCATGCTACCGGCCAAGTCATTTTGACCAATACAACGGCCAAGGACCAGCCGCTGGCGGCCGGTACGCGACTCAAGGCAGACAACGGCGTGATCGTTCGGACGAACAGCCGGGTTGACGTTCCCGCTGGTGGGACCGTCAAGGCGACGGTCACTGCTGACCTGCTCGGTGAAGAAGGTAACCTCCCGGCTGGCCACTTCATCATCGTCGCCCTCTGGCCCGGACTCCAGGATAAAATCTACGCCGACAGCGAAGTAGCTTTCTCCGGTGGACTAGCGAGCGGCGGTGCAACCCTCGCTGTAGCTGATCTCACCGCGGCGAGCGATCGTGCCCAGGCTGATATCGTGAAGACCTTGCCAGCGAACCGACCAGGGACTATTGTCGTGACCGCACCGGAGAGTGTCACTACCAACCCGACCGCGAGTACCCCCAGCACCTCCTACGAAGTGACCGTGAAACTCAAGGTGGTTACCGTCACCTACTCGGCCAATGAGCTCTCTACACTCATCGGCCAACAACTCCGGTCGAGCCTGGCGGATGATCAGGAGCTATCATCGGTTGATGAGCCGCGAGTGACGCTCGGCGAGCAACCATCGGCTGATTCTGTCATCTTAGATGTGACCGCCCTCGGCCAAGCCACCATCGCTAAAAACAGTCCACGTATCGCCCGGTCAGCTTTCGTCGGCAAGAGCGCCCAGGAAATCTCCAGCCAGCTCCTTGGTACTGACGTCGTGAAATCGGTCGTCATTTCCTTCTCTCCGTGGTGGCGCACCACCGCGCCAGAACGGGCTGATCGTATCGTCGTCGTGCTCAC
>JACRFO010000029.1 GCA_016217865.1 Candidatus Kerfeldbacteria bacterium
AGACCATCGTTACTGTGCTCCGAATGCCACCCTCGTCGCTGACTGTACGTCAATTTGCGGCTACATCTGTCCGAATCAAACGACCTGCGGTGTCGGTGGACAGTGTTTCAGCGATCCGATTCTGAACGGAGCGCCGACCCAATGCAACAAGAGCACCTGCTATGCAACGGACGGGAATTTGATCAAACCTGCGCCGGCTGGCTGCTACGCGAGTTGGCCATCATGCAACGCCAACACTATTTTGAAAGTCCGGAAAGACCGCGGCTGTAACCTCTGGCTTACCTGCGCAACGAGCATGCAAGGTGAGTCGTCCAACGGCTCGCCGGCCGAGAATCTCTGCCTAAGCCTAGCCGCCTGCAATAGTTTGAATAACCAAGGACAGTGCAACCGCTACTTGCCGCCAGGGCAGTGCAATAACAACGCGCTCCGCTTTTGCGCGAATGACAGTGACTGCCAAAACGGCGGAACCTGTAACTTGCCGACCACCGATGAACCGAACCGCAGTCTGCAAGATCTCACCTTTGCAACGCCGAGCGAAGTCCGTCAGATCGCCAACCTCTCCGGAAATGTTATTGGTGGTCTTGATTGGAACCAGCAAGGCGGCTCGTCAGTCGTCCAAGGAACACTGCCCTGGCAACTCATGCAGCAGATCGGCATCAATTCCCAGCTGAAGAATGGCGACCTTGAATTTAATCCGCCGATCGCCGAACACTGGCAAGCCGTCCCGGCGACCGCACCGGATGCGACTCTCAAAGTTGACTTCGAAGATTCGGACAACAGCCCGAACCACGTTCTGGTCGTTCAACCGGTTACTCAAGTCCAGAGTTTCCGCTGCAGCAATAACACCGCGAAGTCCTGTACAACAGTGACGGTAACGACGGACTGTGGGACTGGCGCTACCTGTACGGAAGTGGCGGCAGATGTGCCGTTCTCTGGCGCTGGGACCGATCCCTTTAGCGCCACTGGCAGTCAGTTCTACTACGCCCAAGCCAGAATCCGCGGCGTGAACGGCTCAACCCCGACGATTCGCATGCAATTCGGTTACAACGGGTACAGCCAGTTCTCGGTCGCTAATGTCGTTGATGGCCAAACGGTCGTCACACCGACGAGCGTTGACGTCGAAGTGACGGCGGCATGGCAACGCGTCACACTCGGACCGATTCAGGGAATGTCCGGTCAGACACAACTCGCCTTCGTCTGTAAAGACAAGGACAACTGCGATCAGTTCATGGTTGACGACGTCACGGTCAAACCGTTCCTCCAGACCAGCACCACCCCGAATTACCTGACGCCGTCCTGCCGCCTCTACCCGCGTGAAGACGCGCCGTCCTGCGACTACGTCGACAGCAATGGTATCACCTACAAAGGTTGGCAAGGGTACTGCCTCGAACGGGATTCACAGACTGGTACCTGCCTGTCGTGGTGGCCGGTTGATATTATCAAAGGGGAGAGCAACATCTTCGGGACCGATAAAACCGCCGGGTACAAAGATCGCGTCCCGCTCTTCATGTGCATCGAATCGCCTGGATTCAAAGACGGCGAACACAATGGTTTGACCGTAACGAATTACGGTATTTCTCTGAACCGCTTATATACAACTAGCCGTGATTGCTGTAATGGTCAGGATGGATCGGTCATTATTGCTCACTCGGATGCTGGTGATGCAGGTATTGCCGGGGGAGGGAACACTGACTTCGGTGAATACTTGACGGTCGATCCAGTTATGAACCGAGTCTTTGCTCAAGATTTGTACGGTATTCGCCTTGCCCGGACTGATGCTAAAGGAGGTTTCGGGTTCGGATTACCGCTCTTCATTACACAGCAAACGAGCGCCCCAACCGGAGCTTGTGGAAACATCCTTGCTGGTCGTCCCTGGTCGGCCTGCTGGAGTTCGAGTCTGGGAAATGGACCAGCAACTGATACAGGTACCGAGCAGTATCAAACGATCGCCTTTGACTTCGATGCAACCGATGGACGCCTGAAAGGATTCTGGGTGTTTGGACTCGATGGTAGTTCGCTCGGCGGTTCGTTCTGGATTGATGTCCAATTCATTCTCAAAGAAGCGTGCAGTAAAGTCGTCCAAGTTGTGACCCCGACCGGAGAAAACGCCGCCTTCGCCTCGCGGGTCGGCTCATCAGCGTTCAAAGTCACTGATTTGAACTATGGTCTCTCAACGGACCTCACGCCGTTCGGCGGGGCGCTCTCGCCCATCAATGGCGGCCCGAACCCAGTCAACTGGGACCCAATTGGTGCCGAGCAGCCAGACTACATCAACTACGAAGTTCCTGGTCAAGCCCGTTCTGGGACGCCGTATGCCTGCGTTGGCGACTGCTCGGACATCGTCTGCACAGTCGATGGCAGCTCGTGCATGACCAACGGACAGATCGACCAGTCAAAAGTTCGTGCCTGCCAGCAACTTGACCGTACCGGTGACAGTATCGGCGACGGCGAATGTATCGGCGTTGGCAGTAGCGTCGCTAAGAATCTCAATAACCAGGAAATCAACCCGGCGGTGACGAACCTGTCGACGACGAGCGCGACGGCCAGCTGTAACGTCCCGCCCGCACCAGTCCAGTGCACAAGTGCCAATGCTACGCCGTACTTCTTCGATGTGAATGCGCTCTGTGGCACGTCGCCGAGTACCGTTGCGGCCAACTACTTGGGTACCTGTACGAGTCGTGTTGCTTGCCAGGGCACCTCGGCCCAATGTACCGGCGGTACCGATGCGCACTACAACGGGGCGGTTGGAACCGTACTCCAATCCTGCAGCTTGTTCTTCCAAAAAATCCGTGTTACCTGTCAGGTGAACGGTTCGATTTCATACCAGCGTTCGCTCGGCGGAGGCGATCTCAAGTACTTCGCCCAAACCCACTTGATGCGCCTTTTTGCCAAGTCGTACGGAGCGTGGTACCTCGAAAATGGCCGCTACGTCGCCCAATCGAGCGATTTGAACTGGAATCCGCCGACGGCGCTCTGTCCGCGCACCCAGGCCGGCAGCTGTACGACCCAGTCGGCGACGTGTAAAGCGTCCGTGGCCTGGACGTCGACCGATGCGGACCGGGCGACCGCGATTGCGAAGGGAAAGACCCAGTGCCAGAACCAAATGGCTTGCGACGGTACTAATCCGTCGAACGCCCTTTGTAATGGCCAAGGGACGCGGGTGAATTATACCGACTTCAAGGACCCGATCTGTACGTTCCGCAACGGCGTCTACTCATGTGTAGGAACGTGCGTGTCTAATAACTCATATACGCAAGCGAGCACGGCAACGGTCTCAAAGTACAATCGTCCGGACATCCCGAATGACTACTGCGCGATTCCGCCGTCGATCGGTTGCGCCGGTACCTGTGAGTCGGATCAACTCGCTTCATTCCTCACGAGTACCGCCCGTAAAGCAACCGTCACCGGTGGCAGCGGCAGCGTCGGCATTAAATTCACGACCACGGCTGACGCCGACCAAGTGCCATTGAGTACTATTGATATTGATTGGGGCGATGCGACTGACAGCTTCAGCTACCCCTACGCGCCACGAAGCGACGCGTCCCGGCCACACGTCTTCACCCACGTCTATGTCCTCAACCGGGCCGACACGACGCACTGTTCAACCCAGGCCGGACGGGTCGTCTGCGACTTCAAAATCCGCGTCCGGGTAAAAGATAATTGGGGTTGGTGCAACAACGGCACCTCGGCCGATAAATGTCCGGATGATGCGACGCACCAAACCTGGGTCGATACGGGCCTGACTGTCCATGTTGAGCCGTAAACCTATGTCCCGCTTGATCCGTCACGTGTCTTCCAGCCGCCGATGGCGCACCAGCGCCATCGTTGCGGCACTTGCGCTGTTGGCGGGCGGACT
>JACRFO010000030.1 GCA_016217865.1 Candidatus Kerfeldbacteria bacterium
TCCGCGCCGAAGTGGTCAGCTACAGTGATTTAGTTGCAGCTGGATCGTGGGAAGCAGCTAAGACCAGCGGCCGACTTCGCGTCGAGGGTAAGGAGTACGTCATGCAGGATGGTGACGTCGTCTTCTTCCGGGTCAACGTTTGAGCAGCCTAGACGGCCGGGTTGAACCTCGGGCGTTCTTCGACTATACTCTAAGCAGCTGTTTCACATCCCCGGATCCGCTTCAGCCGGGGACCGTTTGGACACCTACCAGGAGGGTACGTGAGAGAACGAGGGTCGCATCCTCACCGGCGTTCGACCAACCCGCGGTACCACCCGCACAAGCGCGGCCACCGTCTGGCCGCGGCCATCGCCACCCTGTGGAGGAAACGCTACACGCGCAAACCTGCTGATGCTGGGCGCTACATCGCTACCTGAACGACACAAGAAGAGTCGTCTGACACGAACCGAGGGAGGGCACCTCCCATGCTGCAGCAGCATCGGTCGCCGATCAGGGGGAGCTGTGTAGCCTGAGGGGAGGTGATCCAACATCTCATCGGGTTCACGCCCGATGCCATACGACTGGGTGACGGACTGGTCGTATTTTTTTACTCGCCGCGGAATGTCCACCGCCGAATCTGTCGGCGAACTCGCGCATCGTCCCGCCCGTACGTCACGACCAGGACATCGTCATGTTTGAGGAGGGCGGCGTTGTGACTTGAGAGGAGCGGATCGCGTTGAAAACCCAGCCCTTCAACCACCTGGTCGAGTTTCAAGGCAATCGGACCGGCCGGAGAAACGAACTCTGGCCAGATCATCACCACCTGCGCACCCGGCTGGAGGTGTTTACGCCAGTGTTGAAAACACTGTAAGTACAGCTTCTCCAGGTCATGCGCCTGTTGGGCCAGCCACGTTGGCGGTTCATGGCCACGCAGCGGCTTCCCGAGGTAGGGTTCGGTCACAATCACCGACGGCATCAGGGAGATCTCCCGCGCATCGCGGAGTAAAATATCAACGGTTAGGTGCAGGCCGGAAAATTCTTTAACCAGCCAGCGTATGTTCTCCTGACTGTCTTTTACAGCCCGTTGTTCGGCATCACTTCCGTGAAGTTCATGAACACCGAGTAGTGCCGCTTCTTGCAGAACCGTCCCCGTACCGCAGAACGGATCGAGGAGGATGTCATCAGCTTGGACGCCGGCAATGTTGAGCATCATCTGCGCAACTTTCGGCGGTAACATCCCGCTCTTAGCGTTTGCTGCCGGGCGACCGAAGTCGCGTAGTCCATATGCTTGGTAATCTTGCACAGCGTCCGTCCGAGCCACGATGATGTCATGGTCGGTAGGAACGAGAATGAATTCATGGCCACGGTTCAGTAAGCCATTGCGACGAACGGTCACGGCCGAGAGTTGGGGTTCTTTTGATGTGACGAACCGAACCGGACGACCAGCGGCATGGATGTCCTTCTTCACGTGCAGGGCAATCTTTTGCAGCAACCCGCGCTCTCGATTCGACAGACCATACCCGCTAACGCCAAATTCTATCCGTTCCGAAGAGAAGAACGGTATCATCCAAGCCGGGGTCAGGTGTTGTTCAACCGTTGCGACAACGTCTCCTGATAACGGCCAGCGATCGAGCACTGTGGCCAGCTTCGTTGAACCACCTAGGCGGTCCAGAGTTCCGCTTGGTAATAGCTGCTGGTGGTCAATAAAAGCCACTTCGGGGTTGATGACACTGACGGTTCCCGGCCACCGTGTTGCGGCCGCCTCGAGTTCGGCGACCGACAATTCTGGTTCGCGACCGAGGATGAAGAGGCTGGTAGGCATAGGGTAGTAGTATAGCGGACATTGCGGATTCTGGGCAGCCTCCTGGCTTGCCAAAAAAATGCCCGTGTGATAGAGTGCGCACACGATGTCTGCGTTCCGGACGGCCTTCGGCCCCGGGACTCCCGCCGGGACCCATGCACCATCGCCCCAAGTTTGCTCTTGGGCGGGTCCGGCACCCGCTTATTTGTTATCTGACGCCGTATGATTGAACACTACGAGCTCCTCTACATCATTCCAGGAGCAAAAACTGAAGAAGAGGCGAAGGCCGAAACCACGAAGGTGCACGCCCTCGTCACTGGCCAAGGCGCGACCATCGCTCAAAGCGATTTCTGGGGCAAGCGTAAGCTCGCTTACGAAATCGACCATCTCCGTTATGGTTACTACGACTTGGTTGCCTTTGACCTCGAGTCGACAAAACTGAATGCCCTTGACGCAACGCTCCACCTCGCTGATTACGTTTTGCGCTACCAGATCACCCGCCGGAAGGTCTTGACGGCCGAACAAGTGGCTGCAACCCAGCAACTCCGTGAACGCATCGCCGCCCGCCGTGAAGCCGCCAAGGAGAAAGAAGCGGCTGGCATGGTCACAAAAGAAGAAGCCCCGACTACTGCCCCAGCCGCGCCGGCTGCACCAGTCCAAAAAGAGCAGCTCGAAGAAAAACTCGAGGAACTTCTCGAGTCCGATAAGGTCGAACTCTAACCACCCACTCATCACACGCATATGAGCTTCAGTCTCAATCGTGCCACCATCATCGGGAACGTCACCCGCGATCCGGAAACCCGTACCACCACCTCCGGTCAGTCCGTTGTCTCGTTCAGCGTGGCCACGTCACGCCGCTGGAAAGACCAAACCTCCGGTGAAATGAAAGAAGCCACCGAGTTCCACAACTGCGTCGCCTGGGGCCGACTCGCCCAAACCGTCAGCACTTATGCCCGCAAAGGCAGCAAACTGTACGTCGAAGGCCGTCTCCAAACCCGTTCATGGGATGACCCAACCGGGGTGAAGAAGTACCGAACGGAAATCGTAGCCGACAACGTTATCCTCCTCGACAAGAAAGGTGACGCGCCGGCTGCTGCTCCAGCCGCCCCAGCCGAGACGACTGCCCAGCCAGAAGCTCCGGCCGAGAGCGAGATCAATATCGAAGATATCCCCTTCTAATCTATGCGTCCTAAGCAAACCGCCGCTCCAAAAGAGCGCACCTGTTACCTCTGCACGAACGCCATCGATGACCTTGACTACAAGGACGTCCGCATGGTTCAGCGTTTCATGTCCGCCTCTGGCAAAATTATGCCGCGTCGCCGTTCGGGTGCCTGCCTGAAACACCAACGCATCATCAGCCAAGCGATCAAGCGCGCCCGCATCATGGCCCTCGTGCCGTTCACGACCCACTAACCAGCACCGGTATGATGGACATGAATGACATCCGGGTTGGTACCTTGGTCAAAATTGATGGCCAACCGTACGTCTGCCTCTGGTCAGATTTCATGCGCACCGCCCAGCGCAAACCGGTCCGCCGGACGAAACTGAAGAACCTTATCAACGGCAACGTCCTCGAACAGACGTTCAAGCATGGCGACAAGATCGAGGAGGCCGATGTTGAGCGCACGAAAGCAAGCTACCTCTACTCCGATGAAACCGGGGCGCACTTCATGGATAACACCTCCTATGAGCAAGTCACGGTCGCAAAGGAGATGGTCGAAGCACAACTCCATTTTATGAAAGATGGGAACGAGTACACCCTCGTCAACTTCGAAGGTAAACCGATCACTGTTGAACTCCCGAAGAAAGTTGAATTCAAAGTCACCGAGACCTCCGACGTCGTTCGCGGCGATACGACCGGCGCCGTCCTCAAGGACGCGACGATTGAAACCGGTTACGTCATGAGAGTCCCGCAGTTCATCAAACAAGGCGACATTATCCGCATCAACACCGAAACGGAAGAGTACACCGAGCGCGTGACCGAATAGGACCGTTAACCATCATGCCAATCATCTTCCTCCCCCTCCTCTTCCTCGCTGCGGGGTTGGTTGGCATTCTCTATTACCAGCACATCCCGAGTCAGACAGAACTGCGACAACGCTTACCGAACCGGGCCAGTTGGGCCGGCTTCCTCTTGGTTGGACTGATCGCGCTAGGCATCTGGCTCATCGTTCACTACACAACCAGCCGTTTCATGAAGGTAGCCGGTATTACGACGCTGGTGTTCTACTTGCTGACTTTCGAATCCTTCCTCCTCCTCGCCTTCCGCTGGACAAAGTCGAACGCGGTTGGCGTCCTGACTGCCGCCGGTCTGACGGCTATCCCATTTCTCCTGCAATTTTTCCATCCGACCTACACGCTCGGCAATGTACTCATCATCGCCGCGACCCTCGGCGCGACGGCCCTCGTCATCCGGCTCGAGGTACTCCGAACCCGCATCATCATCATTCTCGCCTGCTTGTTCATGGTCACTGATATCTTGAATGTCACCTTCGTCCTGCCACACTTGCCGCTAACACCGCCGCAGGACCGGCCGCTACCGCTCCTCATTTTTCCGACGGTGAATGTTGGTGGTCACGTCATCGGCAGCGGCGATTTCATGTTCCTCGCGCTGACGACCCTCATCGTCTTGAAGAACTTCTCGGCGCGGGTGGCGGCCTGGCACGTTGTAGCCCAAGCGGTCGCCCTGACGATCACGTTGAGTTTCATTCTCAACCGCGACATTCTGCTCCCCTACCTCACTATTATGACGCCGGTGTTTCTTATAACGTACGCCATCGCTCGACAGCGACGGGAACTTCGGCCACCATCTGCCGCCAGATAGCAAAACAGCAGCGGGCTGAAAGCCCGCTGCTGTGTGCTGCATAACTATTCGGTCTTTTCCCCGACTGGCTCATCAGCTGGCAGTACTGGTTTCCCGCCAGCGTCGTCTTCAGCCTGCCGGTCTTTCGCGACCTGGAGGACTTGGGCGCGAATATCGCTGATCACCTTCGGATTATCGTGGAGGTACTGCTTCGAGGCTTCCCGACCAACGCCAAATTTCACTTCGCCATAGGAGACGGTGTTGCCTGACTTCGTGAGGACACCATACTGCAGTGCGGTGTCGAGAACATCTGATTCAAGGGAGATGCCCTGATTGTACATGATGTCGAATTCCGCCTGGCGGAACGGGGCCGCGACTTTATTCTTCACCACTTTCGCCTTAGTTCGGTTCCCGATGATCTTATCGCCGAGTTTCAGTTGACCGATGCGACGAACTTCAATCCGAACCGAGCAGTAGAATTTCAAGGCTGTCCCGCCCGTCGTCGTCTCTGGATTACCAAAGAAAACACCGATCTTCATGCGGGTTTGATTAATGAAGATGACAATGGTTTTTGTCTTCGAAACGATGGCCGTGAGCTTCCGTAACGCTTGCGACATCAAACGCGCTTGGAGTCCCATGTGGGAGTCGCCCATCTCGCCCTCGATTTCTGCTTTTGGCGTCAGGGCTGCAACCGAGTCAACCACCACGACATCTACAGCGTTTGATCGGACTAGTGTTTCAACAATTTCCAGCGCCTGTTCACCGGAATCCGGTTGGGAGATGAGTAGTTCATCGACATTCACGCCGATTTTCTTCGCGTATGATGGGTCGAGGGCATGTTCCGCATCAACGAAGGCCGCTGTCCCGCCCGCCCGTTGAACCTCGGCGACGATGTGCTGGGCTAACGTCGTTTTTCCCGACGCCTCCGGTCCAAAAATTTCAATGATCCGTCCGCGCGGTACGCCGCCGACGCCGAGAGCTAAATCGAGCGACAAACAGCCGGTCGAGACAACATCAACGTCCATCGCCCGGGCCTCGCTGAACTTCATGATCGAACCTTCGCCAAAACGCTCGCGTATCTGCTCGACGGCAGCCAACGCGGCACTATTTTTCTTACCGGTGTCAGCACCGGCACTTTTTTGGCCTTTGGCCATATGGGTGTTCCTTTCTCGCTACTCGTCTTCCCACAAATCGGGGACAGTCGGAGCGTATGTAGGTATGATAACCGAAGAATACCCGAAGGTCAAGTGTTGGGCTGTGGAGAACTTTTTCTAGGGCTGACCTTCAACCAGCACTTGCCTCGTCACCATACGCGCCGCGCTGTGTTTTTTGATGGCGCGGATCTGTAGTGTATTCAGACCAACCCGAAGATCAACTTGCTCGCTGAACTGCCCGTTATTCGTCACCTGAATATCCTGCCCATTAATGGTTACGGCCGCGCCAACTTCCGTCACCCCACTCACCGTAATCGTCGTTTCAGTCGTGGTGATATCTCGGGCCGGAACGAGGATGGTGAGTTCAGGCGGTGTGTAGAGACGGAGGAGTTGCAGTCCAAGGTAGACGACCACCACCGCAATGACGACGACGGCAACGATGATTCGAATGTGGCGTCGCCACCACGGCCATTCGGCGTTCACTCGTGGCGTCAACAGCGGACGCTCGCCCACCCCGCCGCCACGAACGATCCGATACTCCTGGTCAAAGAGATTCAGTGCGAAGTCGACGTCGGTTTGCATGACCTCGGCGTAGCGACGAACAAATTGCCGAGCATACACTTGCCCAGGCATATCACGGTACGTACCTTGTTCAATTGCGGCGAGATACTTAGGGGCGACCTGTGTCAGCCGGCCGAGCTCATCGAGCGAAATGTTTGATTCTTCTCGAAGTTGACGAAGCCGTTCGCCGAGTGTATTCGAAGCCGGCAACGGACGTTGGACGAAGGTCATGCGGTCCTGGTCGAATCATCATCGGTTGCTTCCGGCTCACCGGGTTCCGGTTCGTCAACGTCGGGTCGGTCTGGTGGCCCGTCGTGCTCCGGCGGAATGCCGAGGGAGGCCGCTCCGCCATTAGACTGACCATAGACTTCGCGCGGCTTCGCGCCTTCACCTGGTCCAATAAACCCTTCTTCTTCGAGCAGGTCAAGGATTCGTGCCGCTCGGGCATATCCAACGCGTAACCGCCGTTGGAGCAGTGAAGCTGAAGCTTTCCCAGCCTGAATGATAACTTCTTTTGCCTGTGTCAGCAGTTCGTCGTCCCCTAGGTCTTCCATGCTCCCACCGAGCTGCGGCGCGGGCTTATCGACGATATCAGTCATGTAATCTGGCTTGCCGCGGCTCTTAAGGAATTGGACCACGCGTTCGACTTCTTTTTCAGAAACGTACGCCCCCTGGAGCCGTTTCGGTTTCGATAACTCGGCCGAAACGAAGAGCATATCGCCTTTACCGAGCAGTCGTTCAGCGCCGGACATATCAAGAATCGTGCGCGAATCAACTTGCGAAGCAACACTGAAGGCAATCCGCGCCGTAACGTTCGCTTTGATGAGGCCCGTGATCACGTCGACTGATGGGCGTTGCGTAGCGAGGACGAGGTGAATACCAACCGCCCGCGCCATCTGCGCTAACCGCACAATCGCACCCTCAACTTCTTTGGCAGCGACGGACATGAGGTCGGCTAATTCATCAATCACGACAACGATGTATGGTAGGTCATCACTGACCTCTTTCCGGTACGTTGCGATGTTGCGCTTGCCAGCGTTCTGGAGCACTTGGTAACGGCGGTCCATTTCGCTGACCACCCAACGTAAAGCGTTAATGGTTTTCGTCGTATCGGTAATAACCGGCGTCAGGAGGTGCGGGATGTCATTGTACATCGACAGCTCGACCCGCTTCGGGTCAACCAGGATGAGCTTGAGGTCATCGGGCGAGTTGCTGTACAGTAGCGACAAAATTAATCCGTTGATTTGCACCGACTTTCCTGACCCGGTAGCACCGGCGATGAGAAGGTGCGGCAGTGGATCAAGATTCGTTACCCACGGTTGACCGCTGACGTCTTTGCCAAGACTGAAGGTCAGATCCGACTTGCGTGATTTGAATCCATCGGAACCGAGTATGTCACGTAGGTTGACGATGGCCACGCTCTGGTTCGGTACTTCAATACCAACTAATGACTTCCCGGGAATCGGCGCCTCAATCCGGATTGGATGAGCCGCTAAGGCTAGGGCCAGGTCGTTTCCTAGCGAAGCAATTTGTGACAGGCGCACGCCCTCGGCTGGCTTTAAGGTGAACTGGGTGACGGTCGGGCCAACATGAACATCAGACATTTCGACGGGGATGCCGAAAGTCTCAAGCGTTTTCCGGATCCGTTCCTTATTCACATCAATGTTCCCGCTGGTCGGCTGGCTGCTCGAGATATCAAGGAGATCGAGCGGAATAACAATCTGCCGTTTTTCCCGTTTCGCCGGTTTAGGCGGCAACGGCACATACTCATCCTCGGCCACTGGCGCGTCCGGCTCGCCCGTTGGCGCCTCGGTTGCCACATCTTGCCGCTCAAATGTCGGGGCATCGGCCGCCTGGTCGGGCTCCTCTGCCTGGGCTCGCGAGAGCTGGCGCTGCCACCACAACTGCCGGATCTTGAGGAGCAGTCGGCTTGGCCAGGTTCCTTGGCGCACCAGGCTTTGGAGCGTTGTGTTGAACAGGATCAGTAGGCCGATAATCAGCAGCGCCACGATGATCAAACCGGCTGCCCACGGGCCCAGGGCGGTCTGGAGTGGGTAGTGGATGAGATACCCAAGGTACCCGCCACCATTACCGTTGACGGCGCGGGTAAAGGCTTCGGCCGAGGGGACAAACATCTGGAGTACCGCCGAGAGCGCCCAAACGCTCAATCCAAAACCAACCCATTGGGCCGCCGTGATATGAAACCGTTCTGGAAACAGTAGGATTACCCCGATGGCCGCCAGGTAGGCCCAGAGAAAGAAACGCTGCCAGCCGACGAGCGTTCCGACGCCGTTTGCCAATGTCGTACCGACGGTACCGGCCACGCCGAAAACAGCCAAGGCTGCTATCGCCGCTAGCGTGAGCACGACGACGATCAGGACGCCGTGGCGAGTTTCTGGCTTGATCATCTGTCGGGCCGGAGTGGTCGGCGAGGATCCACGGGATCGCAGCGCTGGTTCTGATTCCGTTCCACGCGAACGTCGAGATGGGCGGGGCGTCTGTGCCATAGAAGACTGTAGTTTAGCATTATTTCCGACGTCTGACCAGCTCTGGCGGAACAAAAAACTTCCGCCGGAGCGGAAGTTTTTCGATGGTCCTAGGCGTCAGCGATTGCCGCTGCGGCTTCAGCTAACTGTTTCTTACGGTTTTCGAAACCGGTACCAGCTGGAATTGGTTTCCCGATGATCACGTTTTCCTTCAAGCCACGCAGTGGATCGATTTTGCCAGAAACGGCGGCATCAATGAGCACCCGCGCGGTCTCTTGGAAAGACGCTGCCGATAGCCAGCTTTCTGTCGTCAGCGAGGCTTTCGTGACGCCGAGCAACAGCGGCTCAACTTCTGGCGGGGTCTTCTTCGCCTTCTTCAGCGCGACCGTGATGTCGTCGACAATTGCGCGATCGACGATTTCTCCGGCGACTAATTCGCTATCACCGGACGTCTTCACGTAGACGCGCGAGAACATCTGACGAACAATGATTTCGATGTGCTTGTCATTCAAGTACTGACCTTGTGAGGAGTAGATGAATTGGATTTCCTTAATGACGTACTTCTGGACAGCCTGACGACCTTGGAGGGCGAAGAGTTCTTGGAGGTTGATTGATCCTTCAGTCAGAATCGTCCCGGCATCGACGAGGTCGCCGTCCTTGACGATCAAGGCGATGTTCCCTGGTACATCAGCATCGGTACTGGACTGTTCTTCGAATTCAACGAAGATAGCTGTCGGAGTTAGTTTCACTCGGCCATCCCGTTCGGCCGTGACTTGCTTCTCACCAATCGCCATTAAGAGATCGCCAACCACGACACTCTGCCCGTCACTGACTTTGACATCAGCTTTGTTCTTGGCGCGGGCCTTCGGGAGATCATACCGGTCATGTCCTGTGGCTTGATGGAGAATTTTCAGCACGCGGTGATCGCCGGCATTCTCAACTTTGACCTGACCGGCAACAGCCGCAATCAACGCTGGGGATTTTACCGGGCGGGCTTCGAACAATTCTTCCACCCGGGGCAACCCTTGGGTGATGTCCTGACCACCAGCGACACCGCCAGTGTGGAAGGTACGCATCGTCAGTTGGGTACCTGGCTCACCGATCGATTGAGCGGCGATGATCCCGACCGCTGTTCCGAGCTTCACGAGTTCACTTCGCGCGAGGTCGTACCCGTAGCACTGTTGGCAGATGCCGCGCGTCGCTTTGCAGCTCATGACCGACCGAATGGTCGCCGAGGAGATCGATGCTTTCTTCAGTTTTACCAAGGTCATCGGGTCGATCAGTGTTCCGGCTTTGGCTAGCACTTTACCCTTGTCGTCAACCAGTTCCGCCGCGAGGACGCGACCGGTGATACGCTGGTAGATATCGTACCCCATGTCTTCGCTCTCTTGTTTGGTGATGACGAAGCCTGCTGTATCACCACAATCAGCCAGGTTGATAACGACATCTTGGGAAACATCGACTAAGCGGCGTGTGAGGTAACCAGCATTGGCTGTCTTCAGGGCAGTATCAGTCAAACCTTTTCGAGCGCCGTGGGTGGAGATGAAGTATTCAAGAACGTCGAACCCTTCTTTGAAGCTCGCTTTGACCGGCAGTTCCATTGTTTTACCCGACGGGTTACCGACCAAGCCCTTCATACCCATCATTTGGGTCGTCTGGGCCCAGGAACCACGCGCGCCGGAGTTGATCATCATGTAGACCGGGCCGAGCTTATTCAAGGCGTCCTTCGAGGCAACCTGGACCTCTTCCTTTGCCGATGTCCAGGCGTTGATGACGCGGATGTAACGTTCGTTATCCGTCAGGAGACCAGCTTCGTAGGCCTCATGAATTTCGCGGATCTTCTGCTCCGCTTCGCGGATGATGCCTGCTTTCTTCTCCGGCACTTCCAAGTCGCTCATCCCCCATGAGATGCCTGATTGAGTGACGTGCTTGAAACCGAAGTTCTTAATCGCATCGAGGAGTTCAACCGTCCGGTCTTGGCCGAGTTCAGCAAATGACCGAGAAACGAGCGATGACAACGCCTTTTTGTCCATGCTCTCGTTGACGAAGCCGAATTCCGTTGGAAGGATGCGGTTGAAGAGGATACGGCCGACGCTGGTCGAGAGACGTTCACCATTGATGCGGATTGTGACTTCGTTCTGCAGCGAAATCTGGCCGCTTTCGTAGCCGATAATAGCTTCATCTGGCGACGAGAAGATGAGCGACTGCTTATCGGACAACTGGGTCATGTAGTAGCAGCCAAGGACGATATCCATGTTCGGCGACACCACTGGTGTTCCGGTCGCAGGCTTCAACAGGTTCTTTGTCGACATCATCAAGTTTTCCGATTCCCACTTGGCTTGTTCGGTTAGCGGGACGTGAACGGCCATCTGGTCACCATCGAAGTCGGCGTTGAAGGCACTGCAGACCATCGGGTGAATTTGGATGGCTTTGCCTTCGATCAGAATCGGACGGAAGGCCTGAATACCGAGCCGGTGCAACGTTGGGGCGCGGTTGAGAAGGACCGTCGCGTGGCGCGTCACCTCTTCGAGAATGTCCCAGACTTCTTCGTGACCGGCTTCAATGTACCGGCCAGCCGAGCGGACGTTGTGAACGAGTTCGCGCTTGATCAGTTGAGAGATAACAAATGGCCGGAACAATTCGAGCGCCATCCGCTTCGGCAAACCACACTGGTCGAGCCGGAGGTACGGGCCGATGACAATGACCGACCGACCGGAGTAGTCAACCCGTTTGCCGAGGAGGTTCTGACGGAAACGGCCTTGCTTCCCTTTCAACATGTCGGCGATCGAGCGAAGCATGCGCTTCTGGCCGGTTGAGGCGGTTACGGTCTTGCCGTGTCGTGCGCCGTTGTCAATCAGAGCGTCGACAGCTTCCTGGAGCATGCGCTTCTCGTTGCGAACAATAACTTCCGGTGCGTTGAGTTCGAGCAAGCGCTTCAAACGGTTGTTGCGGTTGATGACGCGGCGGTACAGGTCGTTCAAATCCGAGGTTGCGAAGCGGCCGCCGTCGAGTTGGACCATCGGGCGCAAGTCTGGCGGGATAATCGGAATAGCGGTCATGATCATCCACTCGGGCCGGATGCTGTTGGCCTTCAAGTTTTTGGCAAGGCGCAGCCGACGAACGACCCGGCGAGTTTTTGCTTCGGTCGCGTCCGCCGCTTCCTTCTCCAAGTGCTTGATCAACTTGTCGAGGTCGATTTCCGACAGGAGGTGGTGGATCGCTTCAGCGCCGATTGAGGCTTCGAAAACGTGGCCGTACTTGAGTGACAGGTCTTGGTAGGACTGCTCGGTCAAGATCTGCAGTGGCGCAAGGTTCTTCAATTCTTTGCGCGCCATATCAACCGCTTCGTCGAGGAGTTTCAGCTTCTCGGCTTTTGCTTGAGCGAGGTTTTCGAGTTCCTTGTTCAGCTTCGTCGCTTCCGACTCCTTCGCGGCGTTCAACTGCTGTTTCAGGTTGTTCTGCTGTTGGTGGAACTCGGCATCAATCTGTTTCTTCTTCGCCTGGAATTCGTTATCAAGTTGCTGCAGCGTCTCCGCTCGCAGATCCTCGTTGACGCGGGTGATGATAAAATTAGCGAAGTAGATCACCTTTTCGAGATCCTGGACGCCCATGTCGAGCATCAAGCCGATCTTCGACGGTACGCCACGGAGGAACCAGATATGTGAAACCGGAGCAGACAGATTGATGTGGCCCATCCGTTCACGGCGAACAACCGAGCGGGTCACTTCAACGCCACACTTGTCGCAGATGATACCTTTGTAGCGGATGCGCTTGTACTTACCGCAGAAACATTCCCAGTCCTTCGATGGGCCGAAAATTTCTTCGGCAAAGAGGCCGGATTTTTCCGGTTTTTGCGTCCGGTAGTTGATCGTTTCCGGTTTGGTGACTTCACCATACGACCAGCGGCGGATGTCCTCGGGCGAGGCTACCTTCAGGCGGATGGCTTTGAAATCGACGGCGTGCGTTTCTTCGTAGGGCATAGTCGTCGGGGTTAGGCTTCAGCTTCTTGTTGAACCGGGGCCGGCTCCTTGGCTTTCTCGTCTTCCATCAGGAGTTCCGGGGCAATCTCGGGGGCACGCCGCGGTTGGTCGTCATCCTCGGGGGCGGTTTGGGCGCCGATGAGTTCAACTTCCAGACCTAGACCCTTCAGTTCGCGGACCAAGACGTTGAAGGATTCCGGCACATTGAGTCGTTTGATGGGTTCGCCTTTGATGACTGATTCGTAGGCTTTCGACCGACCAGTCACGTCGTCGGACTTGATCGTCAGAATTTCTTGCAACGTCGCGGCGGCACCGTAGGCTTCGAGCGCCCAGACTTCCATTTCGCCGAACCGTTGGCCACCGAACTGGGCCTTACCGCCGAGTGGCTGCTGGGTAACGAGCGAGTACGGACCAATCGAGCGTTGGTGAATCTTGTCTTCAACGAGGTGATTGAGTTTCAGGACGTACATGATGCCGACCGTGACCGGGAGGTCGAACGGTTTGCCGGTCATGCCGTTGTACACTTTCATCTTGCCGTCGGCCGGGAAACCAGCTTCGACGAGGAGTTCCTTGATTTTCGATTCCGGCACGCCATCCAGCACCGGCGAGGCGACGCGGAAGCCGAGCTTCTTCGCGGCGATGCCGAGGTGCGTCTCAAGAATCTGACCGAGGTTCATACGCGAAGCGACGCCGAGCGGATTGAGAACGATGTCGACCGGCGTACCATCCTCAAGGTATGGCATGTCTTCTACTGCCACGATGCGGGAGATAACGCCTTTGTTGCCGTGGCGGCCAGCCATCTTGTCACCAACTTGGATTTTCCGGAGTTGGGCGACTGAGACCTGGATTTGTTTGATGACGCCGCTCGGCAGCTTGTCACCTTTTTCCCGGGAGAAAATCTTGATGTCAACAACCTTACCGTGCTCGCCGTGTTCAAGGTAGAGCGAAGAATCTTTAACATCCTTGGCCTTATCGCCGAAAATCGCGCGAAGGAGTTTTTCTTCGGCCGACAGTTCGGTTTCCCCTTTCGGCGTAATCTTGCCGACGAGGATGTCACCGGACGAAACTTGGGCACCAATCCGGACCACCCCTTCTTCATCAAGGTCCTTCAATTTCTCTTCAGAAATGTTTGGAATGTCACGAGTCACGACTTCCGGACCGAGCTTCGTATCCCGGACATCAATGACGTAATCTTCAATGTGAATTGAAGTGTAGCGGTCCTGGTGGACGACGCGCTCGGAAATGAGGATAGCGTCTTCGTAGTTTCCACCTTCCCAAGGGATGAAAGCGACCACGAGGTTTTGGCCAAGGGCGAGCTCGCCGTTGTCGGTCGCGGCTCCGTCCGCGAGCAGATCGCCTTTTTCAACCCGCTCCCCCGGCATCACGACTGGCTTTTGGTTAATCGAGGTGGAGGCGTTCGAACGGAAGAAGTTGCGGAGGTGGTAGGTGCGGATGTTGCCGTCCTCTTCCTGGATTTGGACTTCGTTGGCTTGCACCTTGATCACCGTGCCCGCCTTCTGGACGAGAATGACCTGGCCGGAATCTGCCGCCGCACGGGTTTCGACGCCAGTGCCGACAATGGGCGAGTCTGGGCGGATGCAGGAGACAGCCTGACGTTGCATGTTGGTGCCCATCAAGGCGCGGACCGCGTCATCGTGTTCGAGGAAAGGAATGAGCGCCGTGGCGACCGATACGATCTGCTTCGGCGAGACGTCCATGTAATCAATTTTTTCGATGGCGACGATGGCTGGTTCGCCGTGTTCACGCGCTTCGACTTCCGGTTCAAGGAAATGCCCCTGGTCATCGAACGGGGTCGTGGCGGCGGTGGTGATGCTGCGCTCTTCCGTAAAGGCATCAAGGTAGATCACTTCTTTCGTCACCCGCGGGATAATCGGAACGACTTGTCGCTCCGTCGCCTTCAACTGCTTCGCAACCGCGGCGGTGATTTGTTCGCCGGCTTTTACCAGACCGAGGTCTTCCCGCGCAATTTCACCAACGGCCGCCTCACCATCGTTCGGCACGTCGTGAACCACTTTGCGGAATGGCGTTTCGATGAAACCGTAATCGTTGACCCGGGCGTAGGTCGACAAGTGACCGACGAGTCCGATGTTCGGGCCTTCCGGAGTGGCAATCGGGCAAATCCGGCCGTAGTGCGTGCGGTGGACGTCACGGACATCGAAACCGGCACGTTCGCGAGACAGACCGCCCGGACCCATCGCCGACAGACGGCGCTTGTGTTCGAGTTCCGCCAGTGGATTCGTCTGATCCATGAACTGCGATAGCTGGGAGCTCATGAAGAACTCCTTAATCGAACCAATCACTGGCCGCGCGTTGATCAGCTGGTTCGGTGTCAGGGTCGTAATATCGAGAGTCGACATCCGATCCTTGATGATGCGCTCCATCCGAGCCAAACCAACGCGGAATTTGTTCTGGACGAGTTCACCGATTGCGCGGACGCGACGGTTTCCTAAGTGGTCAATATCATCCGGATCCCGCTGCGAATTGTTCAGCCGGATAATTTCTTTGATGATTTCAATCAAGTCCTGTTTTTGGAGGACGCGGAATTCCGGGGTGATGGCGTAGTCAAAATTGAACCGGGTGTTCAGCTTGTAGCGACCAACCCGGCCGAAGTCGTAACGGTCAAACGAGAAGAACATCTTGTAGATCAAGTCGCGGGCATTATCTACGGTCGCCAGGTCGCCTGGCCGGATGCGTTTGTAGACTTCCTTCAACCCTTCCGCTTCGTCATGAGCGACATCTTTGGCGAGGGTCGACTCAATGAACTTCATCTTCTCGTTCGTATCGACATCTTTGAAGAGGTCGATGATGTCTTGATCGGTACCAAAACCGAAGGCGCGGAGGAAGGATGTAATCGGGACTTTCCGTTTGCGGTCGATCTTGACCGAGATCACCCCGTTGACGTCCGTTTCGAGTTCGAGCCAGGCACCGCGGTTCGGAATGATCTTCGCGCCGTAGAAACGGCGGCCCCGAATCAGTTCGGCCGTGAAGAAAACGCCAGCCGAACGAATCAACTGGCTGACAACGACCCGCTCGATTCCGTTCACAATGAACGTCCCGCGATCAGTCATGAGCGGGAAGTCGCCGAGGTAGATTTCTTGTTCCTTAATTTCGCCGGTCTTCTTGTTAACCAGGCGCACCTGAACCCGTAAAGCCGCTTCAAAGGTGACGTTCTTCGCCTTGGCTGTCACTTCATCGAACTTTGGTTCATCGAGGTAGTAGTCGAGGAACGAGAGTTCGAGGTCGCGACCGATGAAGTCCTTGACCGGGGAAATCTCTTCGA
>JACRFO010000031.1 GCA_016217865.1 Candidatus Kerfeldbacteria bacterium
CCCGCAGTAGCGGGCGCCGCGCCGTTTCCCGCCTTGTCCGGCGGAGCAAAAGACGATACACTCCACCTATCTATGTCCCGCATTCTCTCCGGCATCCGCGCCTCTGGCCAGATGCACCTCGGCCACTACCTCGGCGCCATCAAGCAGTGGATTGACCTCCAACGCGATCACGACGTGTTTTACATGGTCGCCGATTTGCATGGCATCACGACGCCATACGATCCGAAGGAACTGCCCGCCCTCGTCCGGAACACCGTCCTTGACTACCTGGCTGCCGGTCTCGATCCGGACCGCGCGACCATTTTTATCCAATCGCACATTCCCGCCCACAGCCAACTGATGTGGTTGCTTGGCACCATCACGCCGGTCGGCGAACTGCAGCGGATGGTGCAGTACAAGGAGTGGTCAGAGAAATACCCGCAAAACCTCAATGCTGGGATCTTGAATTATCCGATTCTGATGGCGGCCGACATCCTCGCCTACAAACCGCTGGCGGTGCCCGTCGGCGATGACCAAGATCAGCACGTTGAACTCGCCCGAGACATCGCCAAGAAGTTCAACCGCCTCTACGGTCAAACCTTCCCCGAACCAAAATCTATTCTCGCCGCTGGAAAACGGATTATGGCGCTCGATGATCCAGAACGGAAGATGAGCAAGAGTGAAGGTAACGGCATCGGCCTGAACGATTCTCCAGCCGAGATCGAGAAAAAGATGAGGAAGGCCGTGACAAGCGCCGAACCGCGGATCATCCGAGAAGCTATGCACGCTGCGCAAGCCGGCGAAAAAACCGCTGACATCGTCAGTAAAGTTGACCCAAATCAGGTCAAGCAGTTCCACGGAGTTCGCAACCTGTTCACGATCCTCTTCGCGTTAGCCGACAAACCAACACAGGCTGCCTGGCAGCAAGCGGTCGAAGCAGGCACGCTGCAATTTGCCGAGTTTAAACCGGCTTTGGCTAAGGTCATTGCCGATCACTTCGAGTCGTTCCGCGAACGGCGGGTAAAGTACGCCAAAGATACGGCTACCGTCGATGCGATCATCGCCGCGGGCGATGCCAAAGCAAACGCTGTCGCCGAAGCAACGCTGCACGAAGTCCAGCAGAAACTCGGGCTGCGGTAACCGGATCAGCCGGTTCATGAGCGGAGCAGCCGTTCCGCGTATCGTTCGAATTCCTTGACGGGTCCTGACGTCAACCAGGTCACCCGCCCCGATTCAGTGGCGCTGGGTAGACTGTGGTTGTTCGTCAGTACGCGGACGACTTGCCGCGCGACGGCCGGACCGGAATCAAGCACCTCGACACCTGGCAATTCCGCCACCAGTGCTGAACGCAAGAAGGGAAAGTGGGTGCACCCGAGCGCGACCACGTCGGCTCCCGCTGCCCGCACTTGCTCCGATATCATCCGGACCGAGCGTTCTACGGCCGGTCCGTCCAGTTCACCCCGCTCGACGAACGTTACCCACTCCGGCACAGCGAGTTCGAGTACCTGGATTCCATTGGCGAATTGCTGTTTGAGGTTTTGGTAGCTGACGCTCGAGAGGGTTGCTTGCGTCGCGAGGACTCCGACATGTTTCGAGGTTGTCCGTTCAGCCGCGATCTTCAGAACTGGCACCACCCCAACAATTGGTAGATCGGAGTATTGATCGCGGAGCGCCGAAATCGCCACCGAGGTCGCAGTGTTACAGGCGACAACGAGTACCGATGGACGATATGGCAGCAACTGCTCAACCGCAGCGCGGCTGAATCCAATGATGTCTGCAGCTGGACGGCCACCGTAAGGCACGTTGGCTGTATCGCCAAAGTAGACGGCATCGGCCGTCGGCAACAGGCGCCGAATCTCTCGCAGAATCGAAATACCGCCGATCCCAGAATCAAACAGGGCGATCATGTCCGAATCAAGGCCAACACCTCGTCCCGTTTCTGTTCCATCAATGCCCGGCTTCGCGCCTCAAGATTCAACCGGATGAGCGGTTCTGTGTTCGATGTTCGCACATTGAAGTGCCAATCTGGGTACGTCACTGATACGCCATCGAGCCGGGTGATTGTCCCATCAGGGTACGTGGCGACGATCTGCTCGAGGAGCTGCTGGGGATCGCCAGCAACCTTTGTGTTGATTTCTCCGGAGATGAAGTACTTCGCCGCCAGCGGTTCTAGGAGTTCTGATAACTTCCGACCGCTGGTAGAAAGCATTTCCAACACCAGCAAGGCAGGAATGACTCCGGAATCAGCGCAGAAAAAATCAAGGAAGTAATAATGGCCAGTGACTTCCCCGCCAAAAACCGCTTGTTCACTCGCCATCCGTTTCTTGATGTAGGTATGTCCAACCCGTTCCATGAGTGGCGTCCCACCAGCAGCTGTGATCATGTCCGCCACTGCCCAGGATGCGCGCACATCGTAGATCACCTTCGAACCCGGGTATTTCTTGAGGAGGTACTGCCCGAGGAGCGCCGT
Organism: Candidatus Kerfeldbacteria bacterium; assembly: GCA_016217865.1. Classification (GTDB taxonomy): domain Bacteria; phylum Patescibacteriota; class Patescibacteriia; order SBBC01; family CAIJZX01; genus CAIJZX01. Next base: position 2,450 of record JACRFO010000031.1, read on the forward strand.
CAGGAAATCACCGGACACAAATGTGCCGCAGTCATCGATAACGAAAAAACGATCGCCATCACCGTCAAATGCAAAACCAACATCATATCCTTCCTCAACCACCCGGCGCTGCAATTCCGCCCGATTTTCCGGTTGGAGCGGATCGAGACCGTGATGCGGAATGTTCCCGTCGGGTTCGAGATACATGCCAGTGAAGCTTACGGACGGCAGCTGCGCAAAAATACGTGTCAGGCTGGGCCCGACCATACCGTTAGCAGTATCAGCTAGGACCCGCAGCGGACGAAGCGCAGTTGCGTCAATCTGACCCATGACCGTATCTGTAAACTTGTTATGCACATCCTCTTGGCGAAGCGTGCCCATCCGGCTTGGTACTGGCCAATCTTCTGACTCCACGAGTCGGCGGATGTCCTGGATCCCCTCCTCGCCGCTTAGGAGCTGGGGCATGCGTTTGACCATCTTGAAACCATTGTACTGCGGCGGGTTGTGTGAAGCAGTTACCATGATCCCGGGCAATCCTAACGTCGCACAGGCAAAATAGTACTGATCGGTGCTGACCATGCCAATATCCACGACATTCGTCCCCTGTTCCATAAGGCCGCGGGTGACCGCCGCAAAGAGTTCCGGACCGGAGAGGCGCATATCCCGGCCGACAATCACTTCCGATGCACCCAGAAACGCTGAAAATGACCGGCCGACTGCATAGGCAACATCGGCATTCAGCTGGTCAGGGTATGTCCCACGAATATCGTAGGACTTGAAGATGGATGGGGTTACCTGCATACGTCGTCGTAGTAATAGTGTACCTGTTTTTTTGCCGGCCGGAAAGGACATCAATATCCGGGCCACGCCGGGAAATGCTATACTACCATTATGTTTTTCCATACCTGGCATCCCCAAGCCGTCCTCCTCACCATCGGCCCGCTCGAACTGCGCTGGTATGGCCTGATGCTGGCCATCGGCACGCTCGTCGGCTACCTCGTCGTCCTAGCGATAGCGAAGCGTGCCCGATTGAACACCAACCAGATGACCGACCTGTTCCTGTGGCTGTTGGTCTTCGGCTTCATCGGGGCGCGCCTGTACCATGTACTCAACGAATGGTCGTTCTACCAGGCCCACCCGGACATGATCTTGAAAGTCTGGAACGGCGGGTTAGCAATTCACGGCGCCATCATCGCCGGCTTGATCACGCTCTGGGTCAACACCCAGCGCCAGCGCGAGAGCATATGGCTGACGGCTGATGTCCTCG